>NC_008531.1:459500-764000 GCF_000014445.1 Leuconostoc mesenteroides subsp. mesenteroides ATCC 8293
GATTGAAAAGTTTATGTCTGCTGTTACCGAAAATAATTTAGATATTCGCTATGTTTATGATATGGGTAATTGGCGTTATGTTGGTGAAGACGAAGTTGTGGCAGCTGAAAAACTAACACAGTATGTACGCTATATTCAT
Organism: Leuconostoc mesenteroides subsp. mesenteroides ATCC 8293; assembly: GCF_000014445.1. NCBI lineage: Bacteria > Bacillati > Bacillota > Bacilli > Lactobacillales > Lactobacillaceae > Leuconostoc > Leuconostoc mesenteroides. Next base: position 459,640 of record NC_008531.1, read on the forward strand.
GTTAAAGATGATCAAGGACACGGTGATAATTTGGTAACCGTACCGCTTAATGAAGGAGATATTGCATGGCAATCAATTTTGAACATCTTGCCAAGCAACGTTCCCGTAGCGGTTGAATATCCAACAGTTAATGACAAAGTTATACAAGATGGCGTTCAGGCACTCGCCATCTTTAATTAAAGGGGTGTAAGACTTATGACTAATATAATTATTAGTATTTTGCTCTTACTAACATTCGTAGGCTTTATCTATTACATTGTTAAGGGTGGCAATTTAGTTATTGGTTTCTTTGTAATGGCGCTTCTCTGGTCTGTTATTGGGCTGGTACCTTTCGACCAAGTTGTTCAAAAGGTTATTGCAGAGCCAGCATTGAATTATGGACCAACAATTATTTACATTGTTTTTGGTTCTTGGTTTGGTCGTGTACTAGTTGATTCTGGTATAGCTGGATCCATTTCGGCGCAGACTGAAAGAGTTGGACGAAAAGCGCCTATTTTTGCAACGATATTAGTTGTGCTCGTCACAGCATTGATTTTCTCGTCGGCATACGGCGTTGGTTCGGTTATCGCCATTGGTGTTATATTAATTCCAATCTTGTTGTCGATTGGGGTCCCTAAAAAGGTCGCCATTCCAGCATTCACAATGGCTATTGGTGCGCCAATGTACATTAACGTAGTCCTATTTAATCAAATAAAAGCGTTCTTCCCGTCAGTTAGTTTTTCGGGAAAATACTTGATTTTTGGATTAGCAGCCATGGGGGTTCAATTATTAGGCGTTATTGTCTTCATATTGCTTAATAGTAAAAGCATCAAAAATGGTGAAATTGAAACAATTGATGACAGTAAACAAGCAACCTTCCAGAAAACGCATCCAATTACATTTATCATCCCTGTTTTACCGGTGGCCTTGAATATGTTCTTCCATTGGGATGCTATTCCTGCTCTGTTATTGGCAACTATTATTGCGTTGTTATTGACAGGGCAAATGAAATCTTATAAAGGATTAGTTGCTTTTATCAACAAAACAGTTTCACAAGCAATCAATGATATTTCTGGTTTGATCATATTCTTGATGGCATTGGTTATGTTTGCCGGCGCAGCTACTATGAACGTGCCCCATTTTAAAAGCATGATTGAAGTTATTTTACCAAGTAGTCCATTGGTTTTGGCAATTGCCATTGGTATATTAGCACCATTGGCTTTGTTCCGCGGACCTTTGCATGTTTGGGGTGCCGGAGCGGCTACGGCGGCAGTTTTAGCTGCTACAGGTACTTTCCAACCAATATTTTTGCTACCACTTCTTTACACGGCAAGTATTATGGCAGTTTCCATTGATTTAACACAGTCATGGAATACATGGGCGCTAACTTATTCAAAGTTGGAAACAAAGGAATACTTAAAAATGGGCATACCAGTGATGTGGGTAGTATCGTTTGTGAACGAACTATTGGTTTATGGCTTTTTTGGACATTAAAAAGGAGTTAGGAGAAACAAGATGAGTGAAATTTTAACATTAGGTGAACCGGTAGTGACGTTTGCTTCCACCGACTTAAATAAGGGTTTAGTTGATAGTATTAATTACTATAAATTTTTGGGTGGTGCTGAACTAAATGTCATGATCGGTGCTACTCGATTAGGTCATAACACGGAATACATTTCTCAGGTTGGTGCAGATCCGTTGGGTCAATTTACGATTAAGGAAATAGCGCGTTATAATGTTGGTAATCATTATATTGCTACAGATGAAGGCAATTGGACGGCGTTTCAGTTAAAAGAATTAGTTGATCAAGGAGATCCATCAACTTTTAATTTTCGCAGAAATTCAGCTGCGGCACACTTTGACAAATCGTTAATTGATCAAGTTGATTTTTCCGATGTAAAGATAGCCCATTTATCAGGGATTTTCCCCGCAATTTCGCTTCAAGCACGTGAAGCATTCCGTTATTTTGCTGAACAATTAATTGATCATGGTATTAGAACAACATTTGATCCAAACTTACGCCCTGCTTTATGGGAGTCTAGAGAAGTGATGATTGAAACGATCAATGATTTAGCAAAATATGGTGAAATTGTTTTACCTGGTATTGATGAAGGTGAAATCCTAATTGGATCAAGAGACCCAGAGACCATCGCCGATTTTTATCTGAATAATAGTGACCGCACACAAACTGTCGTTGTCAAAATTGGTTCTGATGGAGCCTATGTCAAAAACAAGAGCGGTGAGAGTTACATTGTTAATGGGTTTAAGGTTGAAAAGGTCGTTGATACTGTTGGCGCAGGGGATGGATTTGCGCTTGGCTTGATTACCGGTTTGATTGAAGGATTGACCATGGCAGATGCTGTAAGACGGGGGAACGCTGTAGGTGCTCTACAAGTTCAAACACCGGGTGACAACGATGGGTACCCAACACAGGAAGAACTAGAAGCATTTTTGGCAGATAATAAGAAAGAGGCATAATATGACAAAACAAGTATTCTTACCAGATGATATTCCAGCAGTTGGGAAAAAGATTCTTGAAGAAGCAGGATTAGAAGTAGTTGTTGGTTCTGGTCGTGATCATGAAAAGATGAAGGCTGAAGGGGTAGAGGCAAGTGCTGTATTGATTGGTACACAAAAGTTTGATGCAGATATAATGGACGCTATGCCAAATTTAAAGGTTATTGCACGTAACGGCGTTGGTTATGATGCTGTTGACGTGGATGCTGCAACCCAGCGCGGTATCTATGTTGTGAACACACCTAAAGCTTTATCAGGATCAGTTGCTGAAACGGCTGTCTCTGAGTTATTAGCTATCAGCAAGAACTTATATCAAGATTCAAAAGCAATTCATGATGATAATTGGAATTATCGAAAGGCACACCCAGGCCGTGATATTGAAGGAAAAACTGTTGGTATCTTAGGATTTGGTCGTATTGGTCAGCAAGTTGCTAAAAAATTAAGTGGGTTTGATGTTAAGGTCATTGCCTTTGATCCCTTTGCCAAGGATGTGCCTGGTGTTGAATTGGTTGATCGTGAAACGATTTTTAAAACTGCCGACTATGTGATGGTCCATTTGCCGGCATTACCTGAGACTCAGCATTCAATTGGCGCAGATGAGTTTAAGTTAATGAAAAATGACGCATTTCTAATTAATATGGCTCGTGGTTCTATTCTGGTTGAATCTGACTTGGTCTTGGCTCTGAAATCGGGTGAGATAGCTGGTGCGGCTTTAGATGTTTTTGAAGAAGAGCCATTGCCTGTTACAAACCCATTAGTTGCATTGGAAAATGTTTTGCTCACACCACATATTGCTTCTAATACTGTTGAAACTAAGGCGCGTATGGCGGTTGATGCAACCAATGACATTGTTCGGGTATTATCTGGCAAGAACCCAGAATCAGCTGTGAATAAAATTGGTAAATAACTAGAAAAACGACTGATTAAAAGTCGTTTTTTAATTTCAAGGTGTATAATGTAGCTATTCTAATAGATTACAGGAGAAAACATGACTCAATTCACACGGCTTTATAATAATTTTCAACCTGAACACTATGATATCTATTTAGATATTAATCGTGAGACGAAACAGTTTAATGGTAGAACAAAGATTAGTGGTAATGCACTAGTCAACAATATTGCCTTACATCAAAAAAATTTGCAAATTCAGTCTGTTCACATTAATGAAAAAGAGATTCCTTTTGTCATTGATGATAACGCTGATTTGATTAAAATTTCGACAGAAACTATTGGTCAGATAGATATCACTGTGACTTATAAGGCGACGTTAACCGACACAATGATGGGGATTTATCCTTCGTATTACGAGCTAGATGGTGTTAAAAAACAAATTATCGGTACACAATTTGAAACAAGTTTTGCTCGTCAAGCTTTTCCAAGTGTGGACGAACCGGAAGCTAAAGCGACATTTGATTTATCAATCAAGTTTGATGAACAACCAAATGAAACAATTTTAGCCAATATGCCAGAGATACGCACAGAAAATGGCGTACATTATTTTGATACAACAGTGCGGATGTCAACTTATTTAGTGGCCTTTGCCTTTGGTGAATTACAAAGTAAGCAAACGGTTACTAACACAGGGGTAAAAGTTGGTGTATTTTCTACCAAGGCACATGCTCCCAAAGAATTGGATTTTGCACTAGACATTGCTAAACGATCGATTGAGTTTTTCGAAGATTTTTATCAGACACCTTACCCATTACCACATTCTTGGCAACTAGCCTTGCCTGATTTCTCTGCAGGAGCAATGGAAAACTGGGGATTAGTAACTTATCGTGAAGCTTATGTATTGCTTGATCCTGAAAATTCAGCGTTGAATACCAAACAAATTGTTGCCACAGTTATTGCTCACGAATTAGCGCATCAATGGTTTGGCGACTTAGTCACGATGAAATGGTGGGATGATTTGTGGCTCAATGAAAGCTTTGCTAATATGATGGAGTATGTGGCAATTGATGCCATTGAGCCTGATTGGCACATTTGGGAAAGCTTCCAAACAAGTGATGTTGTTTCAGCATTGAAGAGAGATAGCACAGATGGCGTACAATCAGTCCACACTCAAGTAGAACACCCAGCTGATATTGATGCTTTATTTGATCCAGCAATTGTTTATGCCAAAGGGGCAAGACTGTTGGTGATGGTTCGTTCTTTGATTGGGGATAAGGCCTTACGTGAAGGACTAAAAAGATACTTTGCTCGTCATCGCTATGCAAACGCAGCAGGAGCTGATTTGTGGGAGGCTTTGGGTGAAGCTTCAGGTCAAAATATTAAAGCAGTGATGGATTCTTGGTTGGAACAACCAGGATATCCAGTGGTTTCAGCAAAAGTTATTGATGGCCAGTTAACCATATCTCAAGAACAGTTTTTCATTGGTGAATACGAAGAAAGTGACCGTCAGTGGCAAATACCCTTAAACAGTAACTATGATGTGGCACCCCAAATACTATCCAGTAAGCGTGTAGTGATTGGTGATTATGCTCAATTACGTGAATCAGTTGGCACACCTTTTAGGCTGAATGACGGTAATGATTCGCATTTTGTTGTTAAATATGATGCCCAATTACTAAAAGATATTTTAGAACATCTTGATGAATTGGATAATATTTCGCAAAGACAAATTCTTCAGGATCTACATTTGCTAGCTGATGGTAGGCAAATTACCTATGCTGATATCGTGCCACTGCTGGTCAATTTTGCGCACAAAGATGCCATGTTGGTTAATGCAGTACTATATAGTATTCTTTCAGACTTGAAGAAATTTGTTACACCAAATTCAGCTGAAGAAAAAGCTTTGAAGGAATTCTATGATGTACTAAGTAGAAAACAAGTAAAACGCTTGGGCTGGGCCGGTCAAAGCGGTGAATCATACGACAATCAGCTCACACGTCCTTATGTTTTGAATGCTTCTTTGTATGCAGAAAATCCTGATACAATTGCAACGGCTCATGAATTATTTGAGAAAAACAGTGATAATCTACAAAACCTATCTGCTGATATTCGTCACTTTGTACTCGCCAATGAATTGAAGCACTTTGGCAACACGTCATTGTTTGAACAACTGTTAACTACTTACCGAAAATCCTCTGATGCTAATTACAAAGCTGACTTACGTTCGGCCTTAACTAGTACCCCAAAGCCAGATTTAATTGTAAAATTGATTGATCAGCTAAAGGACGCTGACACGATTAAACCGCAAGACCTCCGTGGTTGGGTCTATGGCTTGCTAGTTAATGATAAAAGTCAGCAGTTAGTCTGGGATTGGGTTCGTGAGCAGTGGCAGTGGCTAGAAGATACGATCGGTGGTGACATGGAATTTACGATGTATATTACTGTTATTGCCATTGTGTTCCATACACCAGAGCGACTAGCTGAATTTAAGGCGTTCTTTGAACCTAAGTTGAATACGCCTGGATTAACACGGGAAATTACTATGGACATTAAAGTAATCTCAAGCCGTGTTGGTTTAATCGCAGCTGAAAAGGATGGTGTGAATAAAGCCATTTCTGAGGCTATAAAATAAACTAGTTAAAAAGCAAACGGTTATATGTTTGCTTTTTTGATATAAATCATTTTGTGGTAATCCTTTTGAATTGCTAATTAATACCGACTTAGAGTAGAATGGGGTTGTATTGAAAGCGTTTTCTATTAGAAAGGGGATCACGATGTATTATAGCAATGGTAATTATGAAGCATTTGCAACACCACGCAAGCCGAAGAACGTAGATCAGAAATCAGCATATATTGTCGGTTCGGGGCTAGCAGGATTGGCTACTGCAGTATTTCTTATTCGTGACGGTCATATGAAGGGAGAGTCAATTCATATATTTGAAGAACTCCCACTGGCTGGTGGTTCATTGGATGGTATTCAACGACCTAATGTTGGTTTTGTCACACGTGGCGGCCGTGAAATGGAAAATCATTTTGAGTGTTTATGGGATTTATATCGCTCAGTGCCATCATTGGAAATCCCTGGAGCCTCTTACCTTGATGAGTATTATTGGCTGGATAAGGATGATCCTAATTCATCAAATTGTCGGTTGATTTACGATCGTGGAAATCGTGTGCCAAACGACGGTGACTATACGTTAGGTAAATCATCTGAAGAAATTATTAAATTGATTATGACGCCTGAAGCAAAATTAGGCACAACGACGATTGAAGATTATTTTTCAGAAGACTTTTTCAAAAGCAATTTTTGGATATATTGGGCAACAATGTTTGCTTTTGAAAAGTGGCATTCAGCAATCGAGATGAGACGTTATGCAATGCGCTTCATTCACCATATTGATGGGTTACCGGATTTTTCTGCATTGAAGTTCAATAAATATAATCAATATGATTCGATGGTCTTGCCTTTGATCAAGTATCTCGAAGATCATGGTGTTGACGTACAGTTTGATTCTACGGTTGATAATGTCATGGTGAATTTTGATCACGGCAATAAAGTTGTCAAGGAGTTACAGCTCACTGTTGCAGGGAAGCCAGAAACTAAACAGCTTACAGCAAATGATTTAGTTTTCATAACGAACGGTTCCATTACTGAAAGTACGACCTATGGGAGCCATTTTGAACCAGCGCCAGTGACAAACGAACCCGGTGGGTCGTGGCGTTTGTGGGAAAAATTAGCTGAACAATCAGACGAATTTGGTCATCCAAGTGTGTTTTATCAAAACTTACCAGCAAAAAGTTGGTTTGTTTCAGCAACAGCAACAATTAAAAATACTGAAATTGATCCCTATATTGAACGACTTACCAAGAGGGATCTGCATGACGGTAAAATCAATACCGGTGGCATTGTAACCATTACCGATTCAAACTGGTTGATGAGTTTTGCTGTCCATCGTCAACCACATTTTAAGCAACAAAAGCCCAATGAAACAACAGTTTGGATTTACGGACTATATTCTGATGTTCCTGGTAACTATGTTAAGAGGACTATTGTAGAGTCTTCTGGTCAAGAAATTACACAAGAATTTTTGTACCACCTAGGTGTCCCTAAAAGTAAAATTAATCAATTAGCACAGCAAGAATCAATTAACACTGTTCCAGTGTACATGCCGTTTATTACAAGTTATTTTATGCCACGTGTCATGGGTGATCGTCCAAAAGTAATTCCGGATGGCTCTGTCAATTTGGCATTTATTGGAAACTTTGCTGAGTCACCTTCGCGAGATACAGTCTTTACTACGGAATATTCAGTACGGACTGCTATGGAGGCTGTATATAGCTTGCTAGATGTTGAGCGTGGTGTACCAGAAGTCTTTAATTCAATCTACGATATTAGAGAATTATTGCGAGCTATGTACTATATGAATGATAAAAAGCCACTGAGCGAAATGGATTTGCCAATTCCTAAACTAATACAAAAAGTTGGACTTAAGAAAATTAAAGGTACTTGGTTAGAAGAATTATTGGCAGAAGCACACTTATTATAAACTTTGTCAGGCACTCGTCCGCAGATGAGTGCTTTTGTCGTATAATGAGATAAAAACAATAAAAGGTGTATTATGATTAATCAATATGGTCGAATTGCTGTTGATTCAGCAACCGAATTAGAAGAGCTAAGAGCTGTTGGTTTTAATAGTGAAGACTTTGAAACACTATTGCGACGTGCTTTGACAAATTATAAAACTTATGAAGCCCAAAATGACTGGTTACGGGAACATGTCGCCACCGATGAGCAAAATATTTTTCTTTTCTTAGAAACAAAGCAACCACTCACACAAGCCGTCTTTTATTGTATTGCTGCCCAACTGCTAGGATTTACGGAGGCCTTGGCGGGTAACGGATATAATGGGGTGGCTACATTTCGGCAATTAGGTTTACCAATAGCGACGGTAAATAATTTACGTCACGCATGGTATGAGTTGCTAAACAGCCACACAAATAATGGTTTGTTATTTATTGATGAGCTGGCAAGCCAAGGATATTTTGAATCTAATAATCATCGCCTACTCTTTAATGGTAAGTCTTTGCCAACCTATAATACAAACGATTTAATCCGTGAGTCGGTTTGGGTGGAAACTTCTGTTGATACTGATAATGACGGGCGATTTGATTTAGTCCAAGTAGATATTATAAGACCAAATACAAATGAAAAATTACCGGTTCTATTTACAGCATCACCTTATTATCAAGGTTTAAACGAAAAAGGAAACGACGCCAAGGTTCATGACGTTAACGTACCGTTAACAAGAAAGGACACGCATCAATCAGCCCTGAGTAATTTGAATCAGATGGAAGAGACTGTGGCAAAACCGCTTGCACGTCAAATTAATGGTTACGCTGAAGAAGCTTCTGTGATTTTTACTCAAGAAGCAGGGAAACCCGTTGATTTGAATCAGTATTTTTTGTCTCGTGGCTATGCAGTTGTTTACGCTGCAGGTATTGGCACACGTCATTCTGATGGTATGCAGGATACTGGATCTCCCGAGCAAGTTGAATCAATGAAAAATGTTGTTGAATGGTTAGCTGGTAATAGAGTGGCCTTTACTGATCGCACAAGTAATATTGCCATTGTAGCTAATTGGTCAAATCACAATATTGCTATGACGGGACGCTCTTATTTGGGAACTTTGGCTACGGCAGTTGCCACCACAGGAGTTTCTGGTTTAAAAACGGTTATTTCTGAGGCTGCTATCTCTAATTGGTATCAATATTACAGAGACAATGGTCTGGTTGTCGCACCCGGTGGCTTTCCAGGTGAAGATATGGATGTATTAGCCGAATTAGTATATTCACGGATAAAAGATCCAGCTGACTGGTTAAAAACTAAAAACCAGTGGGATGATTTTCAAGCGAATACTGAAAAGTTCACTGACCGTGTAAATGGCAATTATGACTACTACTGGGATACACGTAATTATTTAAATCAAGTCAAGAATATTAAAGTGGATATGATAATGGTTCATGGTCTAAACGATTGGAATGTTAAACCACGGCAAGTTTATCAATTATGGTCAGCACTCCGCGATTTACCAAACGTTAAGAAAATATATTTACACCAAGGCCAACATATCTATATCAACAACAATCGCTCTTTGGATTTTTCAGATCAGATGAATCTTTGGTTGACTGAGAAATTATTGGATAAAGATGTCAAAGCTAACGAAATATTACCTACCGTTATATGGCAAGACAACTCTACAGAAGATGCTTGGCATGTCCTAGATGAGTGGGGAGCAAGCAAAAAAGGTAAGTACTATATTGGTAATAATGTGCTTACCACCAATCAAAATAGCGGTGAACTCAATTTTAAGGATTGGTTACCTGAAAATCAGTTCGCTTATTACTGCGAGCATTTTGATAAATGGCGTGACGACACGATTACTGGAAAATTGCCAACAAATCAGATATTTAAGAGCGAAACTTATACGAGCGAACGAACAGTAGATGGGGAAATCTTATTAAACCTGCGAGTGAAATCATCACAGAATATAGGATTAATCAGTGCAATGGTTGTCGACTATGGGAATGACACATATCTCAAAGAAACACCTACTAACCAAGGAGTGGTGATTGACCGTGGTGTGAATTTTAGTCCGACAGATTTGATGTCGTTTGAATCCGAAAAATCTTCTTACAAGATGATTACTATTGGTCATATTAATCTACAGAATCGGACAAGTCCTCGTCAAAATGATGACTTATGGCCCAATCAATATGTCGATTTACATTTTGAGTTACAACCAACCTACTACAAAATGAGACCAGGACATCAATTGGGATTAATTATATATGCGACAGATTTTGAAATGACAATTCGGGGAAACCAATCCATCGCGTACACTATAGATTTATCAAAGAGTTCGCTAGATGTACCATTCACTTGTAAATAATAACTATAAAACATGAAGTTTTATCTTGTAATTAAGATAGGCTTCATGTTTTCAATTGTAACCGTTTACATAATTGCCGGATTGTGTTATCCTTAAGATAGTAACTAGTACGTACAAGTTGTTTAATTAAAGGAGAAGGCTATGTTTGGATTTGGGAAAAAAATAAGCGAAGATGAGCACGTTTACGCACCAGTAACCGGTGAAGTAATTCCTTTAGACAAGGTTTCGGATCCTGTTTTTGCACAGAAAATGATGGGTGATGGATATGCAGTCGAACCTAATGCTTCAAAAATTGTTTCCCCGGTTTCTGGGAAGGTGACGATGGTTCAAGGTCATGCTGTTGGTTTGAAACGCTTTGACGACCTAGAGCTGTTAGTGCATATAGGTATCGATACCGTTTCTTTAAATGGCAAACCATTTACAACGGCAGTGAAAGAAGGCGATATTGTTGATGCAGGTGATGACCTGGTAACAGTCAACTGGGAGCAAGTGGAAGAAGCTGGTCTTCCAAAAACAACGCTAGTGTTGATTACAAATACAGCAGATAAATTAGAATCAATCACAGTTCATTATGGACCAGCAGTTGCAGGACAACAGTTGGGTAGTGCTAAGGCAAGGAGAGACTAATTATGGCTAAGGAAGATTATGAAGGCATGGCTCAAGACATCATTAAAAATGTGGGCGGTAAGGACAATGTTGATAAAGTGATACATTGTATTACACGCTTGCGTTTCTATTTAAATGATGAAACTAAGGCCAATACAGAAGAAATGTCAAAAGTACCAGGAATAGCTGGTGCCGTCTATAACAGCGCGTTGGGACAGTATCAAGTAGTTATCGGACCAGCAGTTGCTGACGTCTACGATAAGGTTGTCGAGCATCTAGGATCAAGTGTAGTGGACAACGAAGCAACGAATGCAGCAGTAGAAGCAACAAAAGCCAAAGAGCAAAAGCCAAAAAATGTACTTGACTGGTTTAAAGGTGCATTCCAAACGCTAATTGGTACAATCACTGGATCAATGATTCCGGTGATTGGATTATTAGCAGCAGGTGGTATGTTAAATGGATTTCTGACTTTATTGTCAGATCCAAATTTGCTTGGTTTAATTAGTACCAAGTCAGATACGTTTACGATTATTCAGTCGATGGCGATGGCACCATTTTACTTTTTACCAGTGTTAGTCGGATTTACAGCAGCGCAGCAGTTAAAATCAGATCCTTTGGTTGTGGCGGCGATTGGTGCGCTGTTAGTTAAACCAGAAATGATTGGGTTATCAGCAGCAAAGGCTTCAGGTGTGTTGTTAGGTATGCCAATCAACGCACATTTCTTTGGTTTACCAATTACAATTCCTAACTATGCTTATTCAATTTTCCCAATTATTTTTGCAGCTTGGTTGGCACGTCCCATTGGGAATTGGCTAAAGGACCATTTGCCAGTTTCAATTCGATCAATCTTCCAACCTTTAATCACTATATTTATTGTTGGTTCTGTTGTATTAGTAATCATGGGACCCGCAATTACAATGATTTCATCCGGTATATCTGTTGCTATTAATGCGTTGCTTAACTTTAACTACGCATTATCTGGTTTGGTTATCGGAGGTTTGTATCAAGTATTAGTTATTTTCGGATTGCATTGGATGGTTGTGCCGCTAATTGCTAACGAAATTGCGCAAACAGGGCAGTCACAATTGAATGCGCTGGTTAACTTCACAATGATTGCACAAGGTGCTGGTGCATTAGCAGTCTTTGCAAAAACTAAGATTGCTAACTTGAAAGGTTTGGCCGGTGCTGGTGCGTTGTCAGCCTTTGCTGGAATTACTGAGCCTGCCATGTATGGTATTAATTTGAAATATGGTCGAGTGTTCTGGATGGCTAACTTAGGTGGTGCCACAGGTGGTTTGATTGCCGGACTATTCAATCTTCATATGTATGGTTTCACCGGCTCATTAATTGGTTTCCCATCATTTGCTTCTCCACAAGATAATCCTAATAACTTATTGATTTTCGTTATCGCCTCAGCAGCAACAATTGCCGTTTCGTTTGTAGCAGTTTATCTATGGGGATTTAAAGACAGCGACACGGAACAAGCAGCCGCACAAGTTGAAAAGAAGAACGTCTTCAAAGATGCCATTTCAAAGTGAGGGATAGAAGATTATGACTGAATTAGGAAAACATGTTGTTTACCAGGTTTATCCCAAATCGTTTCAAGACAGTAATGGGGATGGTGTAGGTGATTTGCCTGGTATCATTCAAAGGCTGCCCTACTTGGCAAAGCTGGGAGTTACCATGATATGGTTGAACCCAGTGTTTCCATCCCCACAAAATGATAATGGCTATGATATAAGTAATTATACGGCGATTGATCCATTATTTGGTACGATGACTGATTTTGAGAACTTGGTCAAAGAAGCTAAAACATACCATATGGGTATTATGTTGGATATGGTATTCAATCACACCTCAACTGATCATACTTGGTTCCAAAAAGCGCTTGCAGGTGATCAAAAGTATCAAGATTATTATTACTTGCGACCTTACCGTGATGATGGACATGAGCCAACTAACTGGGTATCGAAGTTTGGTGGTTCGGCGTGGGCTAAATTTGGTGATACTAATTTAGCCTACCTTCACTTATATGATCCAACACAAGCTGATTTAAATTGGCATAATCCAGCAGTTCGTCAAGAGCTCTATGATGTTTTAAATTTTTGGTTAGCAAAGGGGGTTCGTGGTTTCCGATTTGATGTGATTAATGTAATCGGTAAATCTGAAGTACTAGTTGATGATGAAACTGATAACGGCGGAAAGTTTTTATATACTGATACACCAATCGTCCAAGACTATATACAGGAGATGAACGCAGCCACTTTTGGGAAATATCCTGATGTCATTACTGTAGGTGAATTAAGTTCAACTACTGTGCAAAATACAGCTGCATATACAAATCCTGATAACAAGGCGTTAAGCATGGGGTTCAACTTTCATCATCTAAAAGTTGATTATGATCATGGTAACAAGTGGACAAAAGTGCCTTATGAGTTTGAATCATTGCGTCATATTTGGCATGAGTGGAGTCAAGGATTAATGGAGAATCACGGTTGGCCAGCTTGGTTCTGGAACAATCACGATCAACCACGGGCAATAAACCGTTTCATTAAAACACCAAAATATTATCGTGTCGGTGCCAAAATGTTGGCTATGCTTGTTCATTTAAACCGAGGCACACCATATGTGTATATGGGCGAAGAAATTGGCATGATTGATCCAACGTATCATAAAATTGAAACGTATGTTGATGTTGAAAGTAAAAATGCTTATCAAATGCTATTGAAGCAGGGGTTGACGAAACAACAAGCTTTTGAAATTGTTCAAACAAAATCACGCGATAACTCACGTGTTCCAATGCAATGGCGCAATGAGGATTATGCTGGTTTTTCAACGCATGAGCCATGGCTACAAAATGCGAATTACGAACAAATTAATGTTGCTCAAGATGAAAAATCAGCTGACAGTTTGTATGCATTTTACCAAAATTTGATTCGTTTACGTCAAGAAAATGAAGTGATTGCTGATGGTGACTATACACCAAAGTATGAGGAATCTGAAGAAATCATTGCCTTTGAACGACAATTAGCAGGAAAACATATTTTGGTTGTTACACATTTTGGTGAAACGCCAGTGTCAATATCTATTTCTGATGAGATTGTTAAAAATGGTCAAGTGTTGGTTACTAACTATCCAGCGCAACCTGTTTCGGGGACAATGCTTTTGAAACCCTATGAAAGTTTTGCAATTGCTTACTAAATAAAAAACAACTGCTCAAGTACTTAGTATTTGAGCAGTTGTTTTAAGTTGTTTGTCGTCGTGCAAATTCATTAAACTGAAATTGATCAGGTCTATGTCTTGCAATAGTGCGTTGAAAATATGTTGTGTCAGTTAAGTGACCTTGGCTTTCAACTTGGATTAATCGATTTTCGTCCTCAGGCAAGCCGACCAATAATTTGCGATCCATTGCTGTAACTAGTTCGGCAGTAATTGTTTTTTCAGCATAGGCAACCGACAAGTGTAGGGTATTCTCAATATAAGCATAAATAGAATGCTTAGCTATGTCTTTAGTGAGGCCAGGAACAATGTCTGCACGGATATAATCTTCGTCAATAACACTATAGATACCGTCGATAATGCGAACACGAACAATATGATATAAAGGGGTGCCAACAGGAAATAAAGTTGTTTTCTGAGTCTTTTTTGTGACGGTAAGATGTTCGAATACAGGAACCTCAGTAACAACATGGAAGTGTTGCAGCTCTTCCAATTCATGAAAACTGGTGAGCCCACTGATTGGAAAGTGACGTAACTGATGAGAAATGACTTGTGACCCCTTACCACGCTGTTTTTGAATAAGTCCCTCTTCGTCTAATTTTGCGAGCGCTTTACGGATTGTATCGCGAGATGTTTGAAATTGAGTCACCAACTCATTTTCGCTGGGTAGAAAAGAACCAGCGGGGTAAGTATGGTCACGAATGTCATCTTTAATCTGCTGATATATTTTAAAGTATAATGGAATCATGTTGAACCTTTAGGATTCTGGATTTGGTGTAGTTAATGCATTGTTACGAATAAAACTACGGAATTTTTTGAACGTATCTGCGAATAACTCGTCTGGTTCAATATTGAGCATTTCCTTTGGGAAAAAGAAGCGCTGATCTATGGAGGCCTTACCTTTAATAGCTGCAACTAATGTGGACATATCTGATAATTCACGATGTGAACCATCGGCTAACAAAAAGTCAATTTGTGTCCTGGGCTTGGCGACATTTGGTTTGTAATCATCATAAGGCAAGTCATAGGCATTATTACGCGCCGTGTAAAATCTAGGATTAAATCCAGCATTATCCACAAGTTGCTCGAGTTCTTCAAGCAGTGGGGCCGTTTCGTCGGTGATTTCCATTGATTTTAGTGGGCGACGTCCCATGAAACGTTGTGATAAATCAGACAAAATGGGATCAGAATGTGATTGCCAAATATTAATATAGGTCATAAAAACATTATCATCGAGCTTTAAATATTCAGATAAAGTTAGTTTTTTGTCGCTAAATAAAGGCGCTAGTAGCGGACCAACAAAATCGTTTTCCGCAAACTCGCTAGTTGTATTAGAGCGATACAGTTCTTGTGCGCGTTGTAGTAAATGTTCTAGCAAGACTTCCATGCCACGAGATACTGGGTGGAAGTAAACTTGTAAATACATTTGATAACGTGAAACAATATAATCCTCAACGGCATGCATACCAGCAATGTCAAAGGCAATGCCATCAGGGGTTGGTTGCATAGTACGTAATATTCGATCAATATCGAATTCACCATATTTTGTACCAGTAAAATAGGCATCACGTAGCAAATAATCCATTCGGTCAACATCGATTTGACTAGAAATTAGTTGAACGACTTGTGGATTTTCATAAGTTTTCGCGATAACACTGGCAACTTTGTTTGGAAAGTCTGGTGAAACTTGAGCCAAGACGCGGTGGATTTCTGTATCACCCGTAATAATCTCACGAGTCATCGCCTCGTGATCTGTATGAAATAAGTGTTCAAAGGTATGCGAGAAGGCGCCATGACCAATGTCATGAAGCAGTGCGGCTACTAGCGTTAGTAGGCGTTCTTTCGGTTCCCAAACATCACTGTAATACTGTTCAAAGCGTTCCGTGATACGACGAGCAAGTTCATAGACGCCGACTGAATGGCCAAAGCGAGAATGTTCTGCTCCATGAAAAACAGAACTTGTTATACCTAATTGTTTTACACGGCGCAACCTTTGAAATTCAGGTGTATTGATGAGATCTAAAATAATAGGATCTTCAACATGTATGAAGTTATGGATTGGATCACGCAGTACTTTTTCTTTAGGTAATTTTTCTTTTAACATAGTAAGCCCTTTTGCCGTTTCTTATATTATAATAGATTTTAGATTAAAATAGGGGTAAATTATGGCAATTAAAGACCAAATAGATGTTGAAATTCATCTAAAAACGAAAATTCGTCAAGAAAATGATCTTGAAGAATTCGAATTTCATACAAATGGACAACTTTTTTTGAAAAACGATACACTTTATTTACGATATACAGAAGTAATTGAGAATCAAAAAACACAAATTATGTTTAAGTTTGAAGAGAACCGTGTACGTATGAATCGATCAGGTGACATTTTAACAAAGTTCTCTTTTGTTAAATCACAGCGTATCCCTGCTTTGTATCAAACACCAACTGGGCAGATGCAGTTGGAAACACTGACCACATTAATGGCGCTAAACATAGATCACGAAGAAACGCATGGTGAAGTTGCGATTGACTATGTTCTTTATGCTATGCAACAAATTGTTGGGCAATATGAAATTCGGTTGCAATTTATGCCCAAATCTAGTATGCTAGATTAGTTAGAAACCCCCGAAAGGACGTAGAACATGTCACTTACAACATTAGGCAATCACCCTAAAGAAGAATTTGCATTGGTTGAAATTGCAACAGCCATTTTGACAGAACATAAAGAAGCGATGCCTTTTAGTTCATTAGTTCAAGAAATCCAGGAATTTTTGGAAGTTGATGCAGAGACGTTTAAATCACGTCTTTCACAATTTTATACAGATTTGAACACTGACGGTTCATTCATTTCACTTGGAAATAATGAATGGGCTTTGCGTGCGTGGTATCCAGTTGATGCAATCGACGAATCTATCCATGAGCTTGACGATGAAGAAGACGCTCCTAAGCGTAAGAAGTCAGCAAAAAAGAAGGTTAATGTATTTGCTGATAATGCTTCAGATGATGATGTTATTGATTATAATGACGATGATCCTGAAGACGAAGACTTTGGTACGGTTACTGATGATGATACAGAGACTGACGACGAAGAAACTGAAGTTGAAGTTGAAAGCGATGATGAGAGTAATGAAATCGATTTATCAGATGATGAATCAATTGATGCCAATATGACAGAGTTATCTGGCGGCGATGATCTTGATGATCTGAGCGATGGCGACCAAGAAAAATAATCTAGAATGAAAACTACCTGCTGGGTAGTTTTTTTCTATAATATTAACAAAAAATTTTAATTTTTGTAAGTGACAACGGCTATTTGAATGCCTTTTCAGTTAAATGATAAACGCCAATCAAAAAAAGTAATTTAAATTGAAAAAAAGGGTTGCTTTTTGTTTGGAAAGTCTGTATTATATATAAATGTGCTAAGGCATAAGAAATGCTCCTGTAACTCAGTTGGTTAGAGTAGGGGATTTTTAATCCCAAGGTCCTCGGTTCGAATCCGAGCGGGAGCACTGACGTAAAGTTGGCGACCTTTGGGATAATCCATTTAAAAAGAATTGTTCGTTCAGAACAGTTCTTTTTTTGTATATCAATTAGGATATATAGGGGGGAAATGTGTTTTAAATACTGGTTAAAATTGACTTTGCAAAATAAGCCAATATAGTGTATTATAGGTAAAAACGTTGAAGAGGAAGAGTACTAATAGTTGTTGTTTGAGAGACGTCATGGCTGGTGAAAATGACGCAATGCTGTTTGGAAAACTACCTTGGAAGTGACATACGAGTAGCACGAGTGAAAGTATGACCGGAGTCATTGGTCGTTAACCTGATGAAAGAGTTAAGATGAAGCGCAGCTAATAAGGAATTAATTATTTTTGCTTAAGCTTTATCTTGAACTATTCATGAGGTGGTACCGTGCAAAAAGCGCCCTTAGATTTAAGATTCTAAGGACGCTTTTTTTATTCGTTTTAAAGAAAAGGAAACTGTCATGGCAGAGAAACAGAATAGAGAACTAAGCAGAGATTTATCATCTCGACAGATGCAAATGATTGCGCTTGGCGGCACAATTGGTGTTGGCCTGTTTATGGGATCATCAGCCACAATCAAATGGACTGGTGTGTCGGTATTATTAGCCTACGCGATAGCGGGATTGGTTTTGTACCTAGTGATGCGTGCTTTAGGTGAAATGCTTTATGTCGATCCGTCAGTTGGGTCATTTGCTAATTATGCAACAAAATATATTCATCCGGTTGCTGGATATTTGACCGTTTGGGCAAATGTTTTCCAATGGCTCACAGTTGGTGTCAGTGAGACGATTGCTGTCGGAATGTATTTAGATTATTGGTTCCCGCACATTCCTGGTTGGGTCACTGGGGTGGTAGTATTGGCTATGCTAACAGCCGCGAACCTAGTGACTGTTAAAGCATATGGTGAAATGGAAACATGGTTTTCGTTGATTAAAGTGGTTACTATCATATTTATGATTATTTTAGGCTTGTTGGTTATTGTGTTGGGTTTTGGTAATCATTGGCAACCGATTGGTTTTTCAAACCTTTGGACGCATGGACCGTTCTTTGCTGGTGGTGTTAAAGGATTTTTCTTTGCACTGTCAATAGTTATCACATCATACCAGGCGATTGAGATAATTGGTATAACTGCTGGAGAAGCGGATAATCCACAAGTAGCTATTGTAAAATCAATTAAATCAATTGTGGCGCGTATATTGATTTTTTACATTGGTGCCATATTTGTTATCATTACTATTTATCCTTGGAACGAATTAGATCAAGTCGGCTCCCCATTCGTCGAAACATTTTCACGAGTAGGTATCACAGCTGCTGCTGGAATTATCAATTTTGTGATGATGACAGCAGCTATGTCAGCTTTGAACTCAGGAATCTTTTCGTCTAGTCGGATGCTTTACACATTGGCAATTGGCAAAGAGCTCTCACCAAAATTTTTGAAATTATCAAAGCACCGTGTACCCACATTACCAGTACTAGCAATTTCAGGTGGTATCCTACTAGGGATTATTTTAAACGCCGTATTACCTTTATTTTGGCACGGTAGTTCAAGTATTTTCGTATTAGTTTATTCAGCAAGTACATTACCAGGCATGGTACCTTGGTTTGTTATCTTGTGGAGCCAGATAAAGTTTAGAAAAGAAAATGCTAGTCAAATGGTGAATCATCCTTTTAAAATGCCATTCGCACCATATACTAACTATTTTGCGATTTTGATGTTATTGGTAACACTAGTATTTATGGTATTTAATCCAGATACACGAGTGCCGTTGTTTATAGGCCTTGGATTCTTAGTGATCATGTCAATTGTATTTTTTGCAACAAGAAAGAGTCACCGACGAAATAGTGAAGTAAGTTCATCGAAAACGCTTTGAGCGTTTTTTATTTGCTGTAAACTTGACAACATTATTTTAGTAAACTAAAATAATTAACATGGTTTACTAAAGGAGAATATTATGAAAACAAAAGCCCTTTCGGCTTCGGCTATTTTATTAGCAGTAATTATTGTAATGGGCGCTATTCCAGGGATTCCATTAGGATTCATACCGGCCCCAATTATTTTGCAAAATATGGGTATTATGTTGGCGGGTGTTATTCTTGGAAAAAAATACGGATTCTTCACAGTTCTTGGGTTCTTGATTCTAGCAGCCCTTGGATTACCTATTTTAAGCGGTGGTTCGGGCGGATTTGTTGTGTTCATTGGACCAACAGCAGGGTATTTATTTTCTTATCCAGTTGCTGCATTTTTAATTGGTTGGGTAACAGAATGGTTAGAGAAGAACAACAAGCTTAGTTTTTTAACACTGTTGATAACATTACTCATTTTTGGAATGTTGTTCATTCTTGTATCTGGTGCGATTGGATTAAATATAGTGGCACACATGTCATTAAATAAAGCGTTGATTTATCAAGCAGCCTTCTTGCCGGGAGATACTATCAAAGCTGTCTTGGCAAGTATTATTGGCATTATCTTGCATAAAAGACGTTTGACATTGTGATTAAAGGAATAAATTTAGATCAACAAGGCCGTTGCAAGCATTGGCATACGGATGTCGATGTGGTGGCTAATCGTTGCGCTAAATGTCGAAAATACTATGCTTGTTACTTATGTCATGATGCATTAAATACGCATCCATTCGTGCCAGTTTCTCTAGATACTGAAGAGACGGCCGTCTACTGTGGCGTTTGTTTGCATCAAATGACACCCGCACAATATCTACATGCTCACTATCAGTGTCCCAAGTGCCATCATTTGTTTAACGCGCAATGTGCATTGCACAAAAATACCTATTTCTGCTAAACTAAAACTATGAAAACAACTGATCAGCTTTTAAAATACTTTCTGAAACACGAAGGTGAATATTTAAGTGGCGAGACGTTAGCTAATCGATTAGGTGTGAGCCGCGCGGCTATTTGGAAAGCAGTTCAGAAACTAAATGAAGACGGCCATCAAATCGATAGTCAACATAGAAAAGGCTATCGCTACAAAGAAACAGGCGTTTTGAGCGTACCAGCTATTAAGGCGCTGATTGCCACTAATTGGGACATTCAGGTATTTGATCAATTAGATTCATCAAATTCATATGCTAAGGAAGCCCTAGCGGCTGGGAAGATAGTTCACCCAACTGTTATCATTGCCGATCAACAAAATGCCGCATACGGCCGCTTTAGACGCTCTTTCGTTGCACCGGAAAAAACAGGGTTGTATTTATCCATTGCGTTACCGGTGATGAATGATAGGGTGTTAGAGCCAGGACTACTGACCACCGCTACAGCAGTAATTGTTCGACACGTTATTGCATCATCCTTAGGATATCAACTCTCCTTTAAATGGGTTAATGACTTAATCTTTAATGATAAGAAAGTTGGCGGTATTTTAACAGAAGGTGTCCTCGATATAGAGTCGCAAAGTTTGACATCTTTGGTTGTCGGAATCGGTTTAAATTTAATTCAACCCATAAATTTACCTGATCAGTTGGATAAAAAAGTTGGTGGCATCGTTTCGGATTTAGTTTTTTCACGAAACATGATGATTGCAAAGTTGGTTGATGAATTTGCTGACATGATTAATCAATATCAGACAGGAAAGTATTTGCCTGAATATAGGGCGCACAATATTGTCTTGGGACACGAAGTTGTAGTTCAATATGCTGGTCAAAAAATTCATGGAAAAGCGGTTGAAATAAGCAATCAAGGTGCATTAATTTTAGTGACATTCGCTGGCGAAAAAATCACAATATCCTCAGGCGAAATTACCAAACTTAATGTTAATGGTAAGGAATATTGACTGAACACCTTTTCCTCAACCCAAAGTTAAAAATAATTTCAATATTTATTTGACAAATCTACAGCAACTCTGTAATATATATTAGGGCTCCCGTTAATGGGACAGACGTTAAAAGCTCCCAAGTTGATCTTGGGGGCTTTTCTATTTTATTTTTACCCCTAGTTGTCGCAATAAAACGTGTTAAGCCAATGCGCGTTTGAATTATGAGGAGGCATTATGGCAGATAAACAAGTGAAGTATATTTTTGTTACCGGTGGTGTTGTTTCATCTCTTGGTAAAGGAATAGTTGCAGCATCATTAGGTCGATTGCTCAAAAACCGTGGATTGAAATTAGCTATTCAAAAATTAGATCCATACATTAATATTGATCCCGGTACAATGTCACCATATCAACACGGGGAAACATTTGTTACTGGCGATGGTTTAGAAACTGATTTGGATATGGGGCACTATGAGCGTTTCATGGATATTAATACAAACATGTATTCTAACGTGACAACAGGGCGTATTTATTCTGAGGTTTTGGCAAAGGAACGTCGTGGTGATTATAATGGTGGTACTGTACAAGTGATTCCTCATATCACAAATGCCATTAAAGAAAAAATGCAAAAAGCTGCTGAATCAACTGATGCCGATGCCGTGATTGTTGAAGTTGGTGGAACAGTTGGTGATATTGAAAGTTTGCCATTTGTAGAAGCATTACGCCAAATGAAGTCGGATTTGGGTAGTGAAAATGTTTTCTATATTCATACTAGTTTGATTATTTACTTAGCTGCGGCTGGTGAAGCCAAGACAAAGCCAACACAACATTCTGTAGCACAATTACGTTCGTTAGGTATTCAACCTGACATGATTGTCTTGCGTACACAACGTCCTCTAGAAGAGAATTTGAAGCAAAAGATATCAACATTTACCGATGTTAATGAAAATGCAGTTATTGAATCTCGTGATGTAGAAACTCTTTATGAGATTCCGTTAAATCTGCAAGCACAGGGCATGGATGATGTTGTATTACATAAGTTAAAGCTTGATGCGCCAAAGGCAGAAATGTCTGATTGGTCAAAGATGGTTGAATTAATTAAGCATCCTAAGAAGACAGTTAACGTGACTTTGGTTGGTAAATATACTGATTTGCCTGATGCTTATATCTCTGTTAACGAAGCCTTGAAGCATGCAGGTTATGCCCAAGATGCCGATGTCAAGATTAATCATGTGAAATCAGAAAATGTTACACCAGAGAACGTTGCTGAATTGTTAGCAGGTGCTGATGGTGTGATTGTACCTGGTGGATTTGGTGAACGTGGTACTGAAGGTAAGATTCAAGCCATTCGTTATGCGCGTGAAAACAATATTCCTTTCTTAGGCATTTGCTTGGGTATGCAACTAGCATCAATCGAATTTGCTCGTCATGTTTTAGGTTATAAGGACGCGAATTCGACAGAATTAAATCCTAATACTTCAGCGCCAATTATTGATTTGATGAAAGATCAAGCCAACGTCGAAAACCTAGGTGGTACGCTACGTCTGGGATTATATCCAGCAATGCTATTACCTGGCACATTGACAGCCAAGGCTTATGGGAATCAATCAGAAATCGAACAACGTCATCGTCATCGTTATGAATTCAATACACAATATCGTGAAGAATTTGAAAAGGCGGGTATGTTATTCTCAGCAACATCCCCTGATAACCGTTTGATGGAAGTTATTGAGTATCCTAAGAATGATTTCTTTATCGCAGCGCAATATCATCCAGAATTTTTGTCAAGGCCAGATCGTCCCGAAGGCTTGTATCATGACTTCGTGGCTGCCTCAATTAAAAATAGTTGATTCATAGCATTTTTTAGTTAGATAAAATATCCCTTTAACACTTTTCGTGTAAATGGGGTATTTTTTAATTAAGATTTTGGGAGCTGACAAACTTGACAGACAAGGTATAATGAAAACATGTTAGCAAATACAACACAACATATCGAACAAAAATTAATTTTATTACCCAGTGAGCCTGGTTCATATCAGATGAAAGACCAGAATGGCAAAATTATTTATGTTGGTAAGGCAAAAAATCTAAAAAATCGTGTTCGTTCATACTTTAAGCAAGATCATGACGGAAAGACAGCCGAATTAGTATCCAAAATAGTTGATTTTGATTTCATCGTGACAAATTCTGATAAAGAAGCTTTTTTGTTAGAAAACGAATTGATCAAGAAGTATAAACCATACTACAATATTCGTTTGAAGTATGGTACAGGATATCCTTATATCAAGATTACAAAAGAACGTAATCCAAAAATGGCTTTAGTCAATGAGGTAAAAAAAGACGGTGGTTTTTATTTTGGACCATACCCAAACGTCTATGCTGCCCAAGAAACGCTAAGGTTTCTAGAGAAGAACTATCCATTGCGCCGCTGTAACGGACCACAAGGTAGACCGTGCTTGTACTATAATATGGGTCAATGTCTGGGCGCTTGTTTCCGTGATGTTCCTGTTCAAGAATACAATGATCAGATCAGCCGCATCAAAAAGTTTCTTGATGGTGATACAAAGATTGTCAAGAAACAAATAGCTGAAAAAATGCAAGTTGCAGCATCGTCATTGGAATTCGAACGGGCTGCAGATTTACGTGATCAGTTAAAGTATATCGACGAAACTGTTGAGAGCCAACGTGTGCTATCAAAAGACACTACACCAAGAGACCTATTCAATTATTATATGGATAAGGGCTGGATGACCGTTGAGGTATTCTTTCTACGGCAAGCCCGTTTGATTCGTCAATTTAAGCGAACGTTTTCCATTGTTGGTGAGGCTGATGAAGAAGTTTCCAGTTTTATTCAGCAATTTTATTCGCAAAAAAACATTCAAAAGCCACGCGAAGTTCTGGTACCAAAAGGTATTGATACAAAAGCACTTTCTGCTGTTCTAGAGGTTCCAGTTAGAATTCCTGTGCGTGGTGAAAAACGGGAGTTACTTGATTTAGCTGCTAAAAATGCTCGTATTGTGTTAGAGGAGAAATTCCGACTAATGCAATTGAATGAGCGAAAAACGACTGGGGCAATGAAGGAAATTACTGATGCACTTCAAATACCTATGGGTCATCGAATTGAAGCATTCGATCACTCTCATACACAAGGAGTTGAGATTGTCAGTGCCATGGTTGTTTTTGACGATGGGATCCCTAATAAAACAGAGTACCGTAAATATAAAATTAAATCGACAGATCATGCAAATGAATGGGCAGAAACGCAAGAGGTTATTCGTCGCAGATATTCTCGTCTATTAAGGGAAGACGGCGATTTTCCTGATTTAATTTTAATGGATGGCGGCGAAATTCAATTGCATGCGGCGCAAGAAGTGTTAGAGGATGAGCTTGGGTTAACAAATATACCAATTGCCGCAATGGTTAAAAATGATAAGCATAAGACGGCTGATCTAATCGATGGTGTGACTAATCAGATAGTTACTCTTGACAAACAGTCGGAGGGTTTCTTTTTAATACAACGCGTACAAGAAGAGGTACACCGATTTGCTATTAGTTTTCATCGTCAGTTACGTTCAAAAAACTCACTTGCTTCACGTTTAGACACGATACAAGGTGTTGGTCCGAAAACAAGACAAAAGCTTTTGCGAGAGTTTGGGTCGTTACCCAAAATTACCGCAGCAAGTGTTAGCGACTTAGTTGACATTGGTATTAATGAAAAATTAGCACGTGTGATTCATTTGTCGCTCTCGGCAGGTGATAATAGCTAAGATGGCTTATATATGTTAAACTAGAGTGTTAATTATTCGCAAGCTCTTCGTTGTAGAGCAGTAAAGGAGAAAAGGCGCCGCAGGATAGTCAGCTAAACGATTAAGTTAAATGTTAATTTTTTGGTTTACAAGCAAAGAATATATCTGCTCGCGCTCTATATAGATATGGCATTCGTAGATCAAGCACAAATAGAAGTAAAAGCCGGAAAAGGCGGTGACGGTATTGTTTCATTCCGTCATGAAAAATTCGTAGCAATGGGTGGACCTTTTGGTGGTGATGGTGGTCATGGTGGCTCAATCATCTTTAAAGTAGATGAAGGCCTGCGCACACTAATGGATTTTCGTTATAATCGGCATTTTAAAGCTCAACCAGGTGGCAATGGTGGCACGAAAGGGATGACCGGTGCTTCAGCTGATAACCGTGTCGTTAAGGTGCCACAAGGTACCACCGTTAGCGACGCTGATACAGGTGAAGTATTGGCTGACATGCTTGAAAACGGTCAAGAACTTGTGGTCGCTAAAGGTGGGCGTGGTGGACGTGGAAATATTCATTTTGCTACGCCAGCAAACCCAGCGCCAGAATTGTCAGAAAACGGTGAACCTGGCCAAATTAGGAATCTAAAGCTAGAGCTTAAGGTACTGGCTGATGTTGGTTTAGTTGGATTTCCTTCTGCCGGTAAATCAACGCTCCTGTCAGTTGTTTCAAATGCTAAACCAAAAGTAGCGGCTTATCATTTTACAACATTATCACCAAACATTGGTATGGTTCGTCTAGACGACGATCGTGATTTTGTTATGGCTGACTTACCAGGATTAATTGAAGGGGCTTCTCAAGGTATCGGGCTGGGGTTCCAATTCTTACGTCATGTGGAACGAACTAAAGTTATTCTGCATCTAGTTGACATGTCAGGTATTGAGGGAACAGATCCCTACACACAATATCGTAAAATACTAGATGAGCTACAACAATATGATGAAACGATTTTAAACCGACCACAAATTGTTGTACCAACTAAGATGGACATGCCTGACTCTGAAGAAAATCTTGCCAAGTTTAGGAAAGAAGTTGCTACTGATTCTGGGTTACCCATCCAACCAGAAATTGTACCAATATCATCAATCACACGTGATGGTGTCAAGGACTTAATGCGTTTAACAGCAGATATGTTAGCTACAGCACCCGCGCCTGAAAGTTATCGACCAGAGACCAAAAATGATACATCTGAAAAGAGCTACACGTTCAAACCGGAAACACATGATTTCACAGTCGAGTGGATTGCGGATGAAGAACGTTGGTTGCTTAGCGGTGCTGAAATCGAGAAGTTATTCTTAATGACTAATATTCAGCGTGACGCAACAATTATGCGATTTGCTCGTCAACTACGTCATATGGGCGTTGATGATAAACTTCGTGAAGCTGGAGCTAAAGATGGTGACGATGTTCGCATCAATAATTCCGACTTCGTATTTGAATTTAGTGAATAAAATATTCTCAAAAAGGTTTGTCAACAAGACGAACCTTTTTTTTTACAATTTTTAAAGAGCTATATCTGTTCTTGTGAAAATAATACCTTGTTGTATAAGCGATCTTCACAATTTTAAGGCTACTCAAATTTAATCAAGAGTGCTATGATGAAAATACTAAGATAAGGTGAGGCAAATGAATCATGGCAAATAAAAAATATGGTGCAGATATTGTTACTGATAGTTTAGTCAATCATGGCGTTGATTTAGTTTTTGGAATTCCAGGTGCTAAAATTGATCGTTTATTCGAAACATTAGAACATCCAGCCGAAGGTCAAAGAGTACCTAAATTAGTTGTTGCACGTCACGAACAAAATGCAGCTTTTATGGCACAAGCATTTGCTCGTATAACAGGAAAAACAGGTGTTGTTATTGCCACCTCAGGTCCTGGTGTCGGCAACTTAGCTACTGGATTAATGACAGCAACCGCTGAAAGCGATCCTATTGTAGCCATTGGTGGTCAAGTACCGAGAAATGATTTATATCGTTTGACTCATCAATCAACAAATTCAGTTGCATTGTTTAGTCCGATCACAAACCTCGCTTCAGAAATTCAAGATCCAAATAATATTTCAGAAATTATTGCTAATGCTTTTGCAGCCGCTAATGGCGCTAAAAAAGGTGCGACTTTTGTTTCATTGCCACAAGATGTAGACGATGCACAAGTAACTATTGAAGCACTTCCTAAAATTACCCCTGCACAGCAAGGCGCAGCCGCTATTAAGGATATTGATTGGTTAGCTGAACAAATTAAGGCTGCAAAATTACCGGTGTTGCTTGTGGGATCACGTGGATCTGATGATGCTACCGTTACTGCACTACACCAATTACTGAAACAAACAACTTTGCCAGTCGTTGAAACTTTCCAAGGTGCTGGTGTAATTTCACGTGAATTAGAACCGGAAACATTTTTCGGCCGTATTGGCCTATTCCGTAATCAAACTGGCGACAAACTGCTAAAGCAATCTGATTTAGTGATTACACTGGGTTATGACGCGATTGAATATGAGCCACGTAACTGGAACAAAGAAAACACTCTGAACATTGTCGCTTTGGATACAACACCGGTTCAAATTGATAATAATTTTGTACCGCAACGGCAGTTGGTCGGGGACTTAGCACAGAGCCTACGTTTGTTGATAGAACGTCTTAACGGATATGAATTGCCAACCACTAGCAAAGAAGTGCTAAAAAAATTGAAAGCAGATCTACGAGCATCTGACGAACCTTCTTATACCCCAGCACAAGGAAATTTGAACCATCCGTTGGATGTTATTAAGTCGATTCAAGCCCATGTGACAGATGATATGACAGTATCAACAGACATCGGTTCACACTATATTTGGATGGCACGTCATTTCAAGTCTTATGTTGCGCGTCACTACCTTATCTCTAATGGCATGCAAACACTTGGGGTAGGGTTACCTTGGGCTTTAGCGGCAGCAATGGTTCGTCCTAATGCCAAATCGGTATCAGTATCTGGTGATGGTGGTTTCTTCTTCTCAGCGATGGAATTAGAAACAGCAGTACGTTTAGGATTAAATACAGTCCACATCGTTTGGAATGATAATGCATATTACGATATGGTCAAGTTCCAAGAGGAAATGAAATACAACGGCCAGTCAGCAGGGGTTAAGTTTGGTAACATTGATTTGGTTAAGTATGCTGAAAGTTTTGGGGCCAAAGGCTTACGCGTTGAAACACCAGATGACCTTGATACTGTGCTAGACGAGGCATTTTCAACACAAGGACCTGTTGTTGTTGATATTCCGGTAGATTATTCACATAACTATGAGCTTGGTTCACAATTGATTGGTTCTGAAGGATAACATTATTACTAAGTTTTATAATTAAAAAGGAACAGGCGCAACATTAGCCTGTTCCTTTTTCTATATGTTAAACTGGTTTTTCTATAGTTCGTGTTAATAGGATGCTTTCAAAGACCACAAATACAAGTAACTGAGGCCAAAAGGTAAGGCCTAGAATATTGTTTGTAAAGGTATTAGTGAGTACGAAAGTGCAGCCGATATAACAAAAATAGTATAGCGACAATAATTTATAGGGGACACTAGAATTATTTGTTAAACGAGGCAACTGAAGTAAATAAATTAATGCAATTAGGGTTGTAATGATTATCATAAATCGGAATCTTATACTACTTTGGGGATGAAAATACCAAAAATCAACATGACCTATAATTGCGATAAAAATAATGAAAAATAGATCATAAAGTCTTTTTGACCTTGGTCGGCCACCATCCCAATTATCTAATAGATTATTAAACATACGTAAACCTCTAACCTAGTGTATCACTTATTCGAAGTTTGGGCAGGATGCAGGAACTTATGCCCAATCACCTGAACGGAATACTGGTACAACCTCACCATCTTGAGTGACACCATCAATGTCCATATCATTTGATCCAATCATAAAGTCAACATGTTCATCTGAAATATTCCATCCGCGCTTCGCTAAATTCTCCGGTTTTTCTGTTTTTCCACCTGAAATATTAGAAGCATAAGCAGCACCGATGGCCAAATGATCGGAAGCATTTTCATCAAAGAGGGTATTGTAGAATAAAATACCACTTTGTGCAATTGGTGAAGGGTCGGGTACTAGAGAAACTTCACCTAGTGATTTAGACCCTTCGTCAGTATTGATGATTTTTTCTAATACATCTAATCCAGAAGTAGCTTGTGCTTTGACAATGCGACCGTCTTCAAAATCTAATTCAATATTTTCAATGACATTACCTTGATAAGACAGTGGAAGCGTTGCTGCCACATGACCATGGATATTACGGTTATCTGGTGCTGTAAAGACTTCCTCAGTCGGCATGTTTGGAATGAAGATGTTGCCGGCTTTATCTTGGGAGTAAGCAGCCTCCCAGACATGACCTTCAGCTAATCCAATTGTGAAAGCAGATTTTGCGTTTTTGTAATGTAGTTCTTTGAAATTTTGTTCGTTTAACCAATCGGCTTTGTTTTTGAGTTTGTTGATGTGTAGATCCCAGTTATCCACTGCATCACTATCATCATCAATACGCACATCTTTGAGAATTTCTTCCCACAAGCGGTTCACTGCATCTTGTCCTTTTAAATCTGGGAATACTTTTTCTGCCCATTCTTGACCAGCTGCTGCCACAACAAGCCATGAGATATCATCTTTCATCGTTGCTTCACGAACGCGGAATAATGCTTTTTGATTGGCTTTTGTCAATGTAGCTAATCTTTCTGCATCAACGTCAGCCAAACCATCAGGATCCTGTGAAATTAATGAAATGCGGGAGGCGTATTTGTCCATTAATTCATTTGCTTTAGTTACCTGATAATTTGGTACTTCCTTCAGACGGTCTAGCGACGTATGATTTAGAAATTCTTTGGCGATCGTTTGATCTGACCATTCCATAACAACCTCGTGAGCACCTGCTTTATAAGCTTCGGCAACAATTTTACGAGCAAAATAAGCTTCGTCAACTGCTGCGTAAAGGATTATTGTTTGTCCTGGTTGGACGTTAACCCCTTTTTTTACGATGAGTTCAGCGTACTTGTTGAGTTTTGTTTCTAAAGACATGTTTTCTCTCCGTATGAGTAAATTTAGTTTGTCTGTCAATTTTCCCATTAATGCACCATGTTAGCAAGTTTTTTGTTATTGATTTATCATTTTCGTAAGGCATGTTAATAGGCGTAAGTATCTATTTTCTTGTATAATAATAGTATGGAAAATGTATTTGCAAGTGCCTCACAATATAAAACTAAAAAATTACTAACATTTACTTCTTGGCTATTGATTCTGTCTGGTATTGTTTGTTCATTTACTGTCTGGGTTTTTGCGAAACCAGTGGTGACACAAACAAATGCGATTCCTAGCGGCTTTTCAGTGCAGGGTGTGTCAATTAACCAAACATCTAACTATGTTGATTTTAATAATCTAGCAAGTAATGGTGTGAGCTTTGTTTATATGCGCACGACATCTGGTAGTTCGGTCATGGATGGTGGTTATAAATCGAGTTTTTCCCGCGCTAAATCAGCCCATTTGAAAGTTGGGACCATTCATGTTTATGATGCGAGCGTCACAGCAGCGACACAAGCACAATACTATATTGACAATGTGGGAAACAATATTGGTGAGCTGCCAATTGCAATTTCAGTGACTGCTGATCAGATTAGTACGGCAACATCCAAGCAACGTTTAGCATCGCTAGTCCAAATACTAGCTTCGCACTATAATCATGACATGATTATTTATACGACACCAAATGTTCAAAAGAAGTTGTCGTCCACAATATCCAAAACAAAATATTGGTTGATTGAAGACAATACAAAAAATACAGACAGCAAGAACTTATTTATTCAATATGATGAAGATCAAACAATTGGATCAGGGTTGAAGGCAATTAAAATGCCAACGACAGTGTTTAATGGCACGCAAAAACAATTTGAGGTGTACAAATGATTAAATTGGGTATTATTGGTACAAGCTGGATCACAGCAATGCTCATTGATGCAGCAATAAAAACAAAAGCGTATGATTTAACAACAGTCTATTCACGTTCACAAGCTAGTGGTGAAAAATTTTTAGCATCATTAGACCTTGATACAGACAATGTTGATGTAGTTACTACTTTAAGTGATTTATATCAAAATATTGATGTGGTTTATATAGCATCACCGAACGCTTTGCATTTTGAACAGGCTAAGGTAGCCATTCAGTCCGGCGTTCACGTGATTGTTGAAAAACCTTCGTTTAGTAACCCAACAGAGTTTGAAAAAATAGAATCTCTGCTAGCAACACATCCAGATGTGCGTTTATTTGAGGCTGCTCGCCATGTTCATCAACCAAATTTCAAGGCCATTCAGGAAACAGTCGCTAAGATGGATCAGTTACAAGGGGCAACGCTAGTTTATCAAAAGTACTCATCCCGTTATAATGCTTACTTAGCTGGGCAGGAGCCAAATGTTCTGACGAGAGAGTTCAGTGCTGGTGCGTTATATGATTTGGGCGTCTATCCAATTTACGCAGCGTTGGCTGTTTATGGTGCGCCTAATGCCGTACAGTATTTACCTAGACTATTACGCAACGGGGCCGATGGTAGTGGTGTAGCCAATCTATTTTACGACAATTTTAATGTAACTGTTATCTTCGGTAAAACTTCAAATTCGTATTTACCAAGCGAGTTTTATGGATTAAAGGATACAATTAGTGTCAGCAATATTGCAGAGCTTGAAAAGGTTACTTATTATGATGGTGAAGGAAACAATAATCATTTAGGAGATGTACCCGAAGAAAATCCCATGATTCGTGAGAGTCAGGATTTTGCAAATATTATTAACGACCCAACTAAAAATCACGCTGAATATAGTCAGTGGTTTCAGTTGGCGAAGCAAGTGAACCAGACATTGTTTGACTTGCGTCAGTCTGCAGGCATTGAGTTTCCTGCAGATATAAAGGAATAAAATGAAACCTGAACTTTTAGAAAAATTTAACGCCTCTTTTGATACACCAACGCCTATACAAAGTGCTGTTTGGCAACGCTTGACGGATGGCGATTCAATATTTGGTTTAGCACCAACTGGAACTGGTAAGACATTAGCTTTTGTATTACCAGTTTTATCTCGTATTGACACGAACTTGAAACGTACACAAGTATTGATCCTAGCGCCCAGCCAAGAATTGGCCATGCAAACAACACAGGTCGCTAGAGAATGGGGGAATGCTGTTGGTGCAAGTGTAGCTAGTTTAATTGGTGGCGCAAATGGCCGTCGACAAGCTGATAAAATCAAGAAAGACAAGCCGCACATTGTAGTTGGCACTTTGGGTCGTGTGCTGACAATGGTAGACGGTGGCGTACTAAAATTAGATCATATTGCAACCGTTATTTTTGATGAGGCTGATGCAATGTTAACTGAGGAACGTCATGACAGTTTACATGAGCTAGCAGATAAGTTGCCTTCACATATTCAATTAGGATTGTTTTCAGCAACTTCTGGTGTGGATCTAAACTATGTCAGCGACACGTTTGAACAAAAAGTGCATCCGATTTCTGTAGGAACAGATGCGCCGGTATCTATTAAGCATGAATTCCAGTACGTGGATCAACGTGCAAAAGAAAAAGTATTAATACAATTAGCCCGAAATAATCAACAGGCTTTGGTATTCTTTAATACAATCAGTGCTTTAGTGAATATGCAAGCTACCTTGCGACACGCTCATGTGAGTGTTATGAGCATCGGTAGTAATGACAAGCGCCAAGTGCAACGTGCAGACGCTTTGCGTTTATTCAAAAAAGGTGAAGTAACTTTATTGTTAGTAACTGATGTTGCGGCGCGAGGATTAGATATTGAAGATCTGCCATTAGTAGTGAATGCACAATTGCCACAACGTAAGAAAACCTATGTCCACAGGACGGGACGAACAGGACGTATGGGAAAAATAGGTCGTGTATTGAATCTTGGTAACGATCATGACATTCGTGACCTGAAAAGAGAATTAGGGGATAGCTTTAATCTAGACAAAGCAGAAAACTTGTTTGAAAAAAGTATAAAGTCCCAAGAAAATACTGTCACAAAAGATACAAACACAAATAATGTTTCATCTGTCTCTAAAGCCAAAAAGTCCTCAAGTGCCGCTCCTTTGGTAACAAAAAAAGAAGTTATAGTTGAGCCTACCACAAAAGTTAAAAAGAAGAAACGTGCAAAAAGTTCCAAAGATAAGGGAAAACCAAAGTGGGCTAAGAACGGGAAAACGAAGTGATTGGGTTAGCTTGATACTTGGTTATTTGCGTGACAATATGATATAAAGTTAAAAGCGCACACAATATTTGATTGGGTGCGCTTTAGTGCCTGTGTGTTAAAATAATGTAATATAGAAATAATGCAAGGCAAATTTATAAAATCAAGCTATAAAACAATTAGTCTTGTTTTACAAGACAGCAGGAGGGAAGATGCCAGAACTACCAGAAGTTGAAACAGTCAGACGTGGGCTTGAAAAACTAATTATTGGCAGCAAAATTATTGATGTACAGTTACCTTACCCAAAAGTTATTACTGGTGATGGGCAGCAGTTCATCACCGGTGTCATGAACACAGAATTTAAACAAATTGATCGTCGTGGTAAATATTTATTACTACGTTTAGCGAATAATCATACGATTGTTTCGCACTTACGAATGGAAGGGCAATATTCAGTAGAGTCCCTTGAGACGGTCCCTTATAAACATACAGAGATTGTCTTTGAATTATCTGATAAGCGAGCTTTGTTTTACAATGACACGAGACGCTTTGGGCGCATGGCGTTGACCACAACTGGTTTTGAAAACACAGAAGTGCCTTCGTTGTCCAAATTAGGACCAGAACCGACAGAGGAGCAGCTGACTTTATCTTATATGATGGCCATTTTTTCAAAGTCTAGAAGGCCTGTTAAAACATTTTTATTGGATCAAACACAAATAGCTGGTATTGGTAATATTTATGCTGATGAGGTTCTGTGGCAAAGCAAAATTCATCCCAAAACGCCGGCCAATGTACTAGATGAAGTTCAACTGAGTGTTCTTAGAGCAAACATCATTTCAGAAATTAAACGAGCGATTAAGCATCACGGTACAACAGTGCATAGTTTTAGTAATGTTTTTGGTGAGGTGGGCAAGTTTCAAAATGAATTACAGGCGTATGGGCATGCTGGCGAACCATGTTTACGTTGCAATACGCCAATGGTTAAAATAAAAGTTGGTCAACGTGGCACGACATTTTGTCCATTTTGTCAAGTGGAGAAGGATTAATATGAATCAAGAACCAATAAGTATTATTGACGTCAAACGCGACGCAAAGAAATTGATGAAGGGTCGACTAGGAACAGCTATCAAAATTAATATTATCGCGATTATTGTGACAGTGACGACCTTATCAATGATGACTTTCACAGTGTATGCGATGATCAAAGACACCAATCTAATGTCTAGCGCTGATGTTTCTTCAACAACAACATCTCTGGGTCTGAATCCGAGCGAAGTAATTGTTTCAGTATTGCAAGATGCAGCTGGGCTAACATTTATGTGGTCTGTTTCTTGGACAATTATTGATTGGTTTAATAATCCTAAAAAGAATCCAAGATTCATTCAAACTTTTCAAATATTTAATAATGGTAAATTTCCGCAAAGTCTGCTATTAACCGTCGTGCAGTCCATGTTGACTTTCCTTTGGACGATGCTGTTTACAATTCCCGGATTGATTAAGCATTATTCCTACGCTCAAACGTATTTTAGTTATAAACTAGATTTGGATGCTGGAAAACAAGCCAATGCATTGACAGATTATATTACACGTAGCCGAAAAATAATGAATGGCCGTAAGTGGGAATTATTTTTATTAGACTTGAGTTTTATTGGTTGGCATTTATTAGGAATATTGACAGCTGGCTTGGCTTACATTTATGTTATTCCTTATCTGAATGCTACTAAGGTAGCTTATTCACGTCGGTTATTTAAGCTAAATAATGAAGTAAGCGAGGAACAGTAAATGTTGACAATTGGTTTAACAGGTGGAATTGCTACAGGGAAATCAACAGTTAGCGCTTTGTTGCGTCAAGCAGGTTTTCCAATTGTTGACGCAGATATAGTGGCTCGTGAAGTTGTTGAGCCAGGAACACCAACGCTTGAGAAAATTAAATTAGCGTTTGGTCCAGGGATAATTGACAATGGCGTATTAGATCGACGTAAGCTTGGTCAAATTGTCTTTGAAGATGGTGCCCAATTAAAAAAATTAAATGATATTATGCAACCAGCCATTAGCAGTGCTATGGCAGATAAAATTAATTTTTGGCGTTTACAAAATGTGCCAATATTAGTCCTGGATGTGCCATTGTTATTTGAACGAGACTATGATAAAAATAAGTCAGTAGATAAAATAATTGTTGTTACTGCTAGCAAAGAAATCCAATTATTTCGTTTGGAAAATCGTGATCAACTTAGTAATATGGAGGCACGTAATCGTGTAAAGGCACAGTTACCAATGTCGCAGAAAATTGCGAGAGCTGATTATGTTATAGACAATAATGGCCGTATCGAAGAGCTACAGGAACAAGTTACAGTTTTAATCAAAAAAATAAAGGAGATCGCGTCAACGCATGATGCAAAATGATGGCACAATTGAGTTTCACGCTAAGGCTGGTGTTTTTGTGCAGTCAAACACACCAATCACATTGACTGATTTAGATCGTGCTTTTGATTTATACACGCCGTTTATTGGTGCAACTGGATATGCATTGTACCATATGTTGGTAAGAGAATTACCCTACAATACACGACTAGATGCACGTGAAGATCATAATTTTATTTTAGATAGTCTGAATGTCAGTTTACCCGATTTTGTTAAGGTTCGTCGTCGTTTAGAAGCGGTTGGCCTATTGACGACACTTTATACGGAAGATGCTTTGGGAGAAATTTATACGTATCAATTATTTGCTCCGCTTGACGTTGACAGTTTTTTCAAAGAAAAATTATTGGCCGGACTATTGTTTAAATATGTTGGGGAAGAACGTTATTTAACACTCCAGAAACGATATGCTACACAAGGACAACCAAACGTGAAGGGTGATAATATATCCGCCAAGTTTTTACAGGTCTTCAAGCACGATACAGCTACCTCATTACCAACAGTTGAAGTAAAAGCAAGTCATGGCAAAATTGAAATAGAAGATGACTTTAATTTTGAAAACTTTACCGGCTTAGTGAGAGGTACAACAATAGAAAAGTTGGCACAACATCGTGATTTCTTAGTATCGATGCACGTGATTTACGGTGTTGATGAGGTGACGCTGGCTGGCTATACCTCCCAGGCAATATCATTAGATACGCATGATGTTGACGAAAAGATTTTGCAGCAAGTTATGCGTCAGAATCGTACAACCGTCGTTGCAGAGCCGGTGGTCTCACAGCCAGTACAACAAAACCGTTCCAGAGAAATGTTACAATTAGTTCAAGATGCAAAAACATTAGCGCCTAATGCCTTTATTGAAGATGTTAAGTTTAAAAAAGGTGGCGGATTTGTGACACGAAATGAATATTATTTCATCAGTAAAATGATCAAAGATGTGCGCCTCAAAGCAGAGGTTGTCAACATGTTGGTTTGGTACGAGTTGGGTAAACGAAATCGTGATACTGTCAATGTTGATACAGCGGAAACAATTGCTAATTCATGGTTGAAAATGCATGTGAATTCGGCTGAAGCAGCTCTAGATGCAATTGAAAAATATCAACCTAGTCGCCCTACAAAGCGAAACTATACCAAAAAAGTGACGCGTGTCGAACCAAAAATGCCTTCTGATACTCCCCAAAATAAGCCAGCAACTTCTGTGGATGAAGTAGCGGAAGCCTTAGCTGAACTAAAAAAGTTGAATATTAAGACTAAGAATTGAGATTAATATGCAGAATTTATCTGAAGTACTCAAGCAATTTCAGCAACAATATGCTAATAAAGCTAATTTATCGGATATTATTGAATCCATTGGAAAGGATCAAGATATACGTTCTTTTTGGAATGAGCATCAAGATGAATTGAACTCAGATGCTTTTCAACTTAAAATGGGTGATCTGTATGAGTACATTCAACAAAAGAAAAGAATTGCAGCTGGGGAAAAAGTTCTCTATCCAGGATATTATCCACAGTTAACGATTGAAAAAGGTTATCCAATAGTTCATTATGTTGCTGATGAAAAAACACGCAAACAATTAATGCAACGTGAAAAACTGACTTTGTACAAAATTCCAAAATCTGTTCGTTCAGCAGATTGGAGCACTATCGGGCAGGAAATCATTGATCATGCCCAAGAGGAACAGGGTAAAACGGAAGCATTTGTTTCGCTCAATAAAATTCTAAAAAGCTTAACTAGTACGGTCCAAAATAACTTTGTTCAAGGTATTTATTTATACGGTGATTTTGGCGTAGGTAAAACATATATGATGGGGGCTCTTGCTAACGCATTGGCCGTTAATAACATAGGCGTTATGTTATTACATTTCCCTTCATTTATTAGTGATTTGAAGGCAACATTTGATCATAAAAATGAATCTTTGGATGAATTATTAAGTAAGGCAAAAAGTGTTTCTGTGTTAATTCTTGACGATGTTGGCGCAGATACGTTGACAGCGTGGAGCCGAGATTCGATTCTTGGTATTATTTTGGAATACCGTATGCAAAATGAGTTAACAACTTTTTTTACCTCTAATTTTGATGCGAATGGGTTTGAACAATATCTGTCGCAAACTAGGGAAGGTAATGAACCTATTAAAGCTGCTAGACTCATGCAAAGAGTGAAGTTTCTAGCTAAGCCGGTCCAAATGACAGGAAAAAATAAACGGTTAGAAAATTGATATTCCTAAAAAAAACAAAAAATTATTGGTTTGTGGCCATTGCCGTAATTGCTGCTTGGTTTCTATTGAGATCTGATTCATTTTTGTATCAAGAGCCAGTAGGGCAGGTTACGCATGTCAAAGTTCAGGCCAAACAAAAAACGACAGATGAGCATAATAATACAGATAATATTTATCATCAACAATTAACGGTTAAACTGTTAAACAGAAACAAAATCATTAAGTTGACAAATCAATACACCGATTCGCAAACTGTGACACATAAGTACAAAGTTGGAGACCAGCTATTATTAACAGGGCATGCGGGACATTTTCGCATTATATCTCTTAAACGTGACGCAGTCATCGGATCTTTAGTTGTTTTACTATTAGGGCTGTTATTGATTTACGGAAAATGGCGTGCGACGTCATGGCTAACCCTCAGCCTTGTCGCTAATGTGATTCTTTTTGCAATTGCATTATATATAGATGTTCATCTTAAAAATCCGAATGTCATTTTGATTTTTA
Organism: Leuconostoc mesenteroides subsp. mesenteroides ATCC 8293; assembly: GCF_000014445.1. Classification (NCBI taxonomy): domain Bacteria; kingdom Bacillati; phylum Bacillota; class Bacilli; order Lactobacillales; family Lactobacillaceae; genus Leuconostoc; species Leuconostoc mesenteroides. The sequence goes on from NC_008531.1 coordinate 498,249, forward strand.
GTATTTTAGCTATCGTTGTAGCCTCACTGAGTTTGGTATTAGTATTGGGCAGAACCCTTCAGATGGTGGTTACGCTTTTGGCAACTCTTTTATCAACGGTCCTTACGATGTTCATCATGTTTGCTGCCCTTAAAATTACAGGTAATGAAGGTGTTCATTTTGAAACAATGTCGTATGTAACGCAAGTGCCAGTGACTTTGTTTATCGCCCAAACGATTATTGGTGTTCTAGGAGCGGTTATGGATGAAGCTGCAGATATTGTTGCTGCGTTATTTGGTCTGCGTCGTGAAAAAATCGAGCGACACTTCAAGGATTATTGGCATGCGGGAATGAATGTTGGGCGCGATATTATGGGTACATTAATTAATGTACTATTCATGATTTTCATTGCGGAAACAATGCCGATGGTTTTTTTGATGCTACGAAATGGCAATAATTGGCCCTATATACTTGACCAAATTATGAACCTAGGTATTTTACAGACAGTTATTTCTGGAATCGGCATTGTATTAGCTGTCCCTGTCACTAGTGCTTTGGTTGGCTGGATTGCTGAGCGATACAAGGTGGTGGACTAATGAATGCAATTGGATTATTAATAATTATTTTATTTATTTTAATGGTATTTGTTGGCGGTGTTCAGGGAATGAAAGCTTTTGTAGGCTTGGTGTTGAACTTTATCGTCATTTTCATTTTAATGATTTTAATCAATTGGCAATTTAATGCTTACATTGTTACGGCTTTAATGAGTGTCATTATTTTGGCTCTTGCAATTTATTTAGGTGCAGAAAATCAATTTGTGACTAATACAGCTTTTAAGACAAGCTTAATAGTTGTGTCAATTTTGATGGTAGTGGCGATTTTGGTTCAGCATTTAGGCCAGTTTCAAGGATTTGCAACCGAAAATTCGGAAGAACTGGAAGGCTTATCGTTGAATGTCGGTCTTCCTTTCACAAAGGTCGCTGTAATTGTAATGGTTATATCCATTTTAGGGGCTGTTGCTGAAGCCGCAATGGCTATTGTGGCGGACTTGAATGAGGTTATAGAGCGTACACCAAATTTGAGCAAAAAAAGTCTATATGCGCATGCACATATTATCGGTGGGCAAATATTAGGTACAGCTATTAACACACTTTTCTTTGGGGTTTTAGGGGCCAATCTACCGCTTTTAATCTGGTTTATTCGCTTACGGTATTCAATCGCAATGTTTTTTAATGCAAAGTTATTAATGATGGAAGTTGTTACAATGTTGTTGGGTATGCTAGGAATTTTGATGAGTATCTGGGTAGCTAGTCGATTAGTTGTACATGGATATGTAAAAATACAAAGCAAAAATATGAGAAAAGGAGAATGAAGTCCACTTCTAAGACTTCATTATTAAAAATTAATTCATTATGAAAGAAACTTTTGATTTAATTGAACGAATCACACGTAATGACGGCAGTTCTTATTTTGAGCTAGGAAACATCCCTCATAATGGTCGTGCTGAGTATGCGGCTGAACACGGGTTTATTCAAAGTGTTCAGATTTTGAAAGTGAACATACCACGCTCCACTCACGTAGAAAAAGTGGAAGAGTATATTAATTCACACTATAAACTATTGCCTTTGGAATATGATGGCTGGGAAGAATGGGTTAAGACACCTGAAATTGAAGAAGAGTTACAAAGAATACTTTTGGATAATCGGTTGGGCTAACTGAAAACCGTGTTTAAAGACCGATTAGTAACAATGTATATGAAAAGTAACCAAAATGTTGTAATTTTGATCAATTTTATATATAATTAAGAGCGTTGTTGTTTGATGTGACAACGCAAATAAGTTTGGTAGTGTAGCCAAGTGGTAAGGCAACGGTCTGCAAAACCGTGATCGCCGGTTCGACTCCGGTTACTACCTTCTAAATATGATAAACGCTGTAAAATTTTATGGATGCTAGTTTAATTGAACAAGCTGACATTATAATTTTAGCAGTGTTTTTTATATAAGAAATAGTTATGATTGAAGATTTTGCCTGCAAGCGAATAAAAAGCTATTTGGTGAAAAAATAGATAACATGAAAAATATTGTTGATGTCTTTCAACCATTGAATTGATGTTAGCGTTTGACGAGCAAATACAGGCAGACACTGCCAACTATTTTTTTAAAAATGAAGTCAAGAAATGATATAGATAGCATTGCTCTGCTGTTGCTGTTGCCACGCTATCCGTACTTTTTTATATGTTATAATATTCAAGATGATAACCCTAAATGACAATGTGAATATTTTGCCAGGTGTAGGTCCTAAGCGCCTAGATGCGTTACATGAAATTGGTATTTTTACCATTGAGGATTTAATTAATTATTTTCCATTTCGTTATGAAGACTTAGGAGAACGGCTACCCTCTGAAACATTGGATGGAGAAAAGGCTACTTTTAAGGGAATTGTGAGTACACCCGCTGTTGTGACTCGTTTTGGCAAACGATCTCAAACACGTTTTGGACTAATGATAGAGCATGAAAATGTACGTGTATCATTCTTTAATCAGCCATGGATTGCTCAAAATGTCGAGGTCGGCCAAGAAGTTGCTGTTTATGGTACTTATGATGCTGCTAAAGCGTCCTTGACAGGAATGAAAGTGATCTCCAAGGCTTCCAATGAATTTGACCCAATTTACCCTTCGTCAAAACAAATAAGCGCTAAAACAATACGTCATTTGATAGAAATTGCGTGGGCCGATGTACGTGGTACAGTTGGCTCGTTAGTGCCCGATAAAATTCGTCAAAAATACCGTTTACTAGACAGAAATACGCAAATTGAAAATATGCATTTTCCCGCTGACATGGAGCAAGCTAAATTAGCACGCCGAAGTATAGCTTTTGAGGAATTTTTTATATTTCAAATGAGATTACAATTGCTCAAATTAGCTGATAAGAACTTTTCCGGTGAAGGTATTAATTATGATAGTAAAGCGCTAAACAAATTTGAAGCTGGCTTACCTTTCACATTGACGGGGGCACAACAAAAAGTTGTTTCTGAAATTTTGACAGATCAAAAACGTCCAGTTCACATGAACCGCTTATTACAAGGTGATGTAGGTTCTGGTAAAACGGTAGTTGCAGCAATTGCATTATATGCTGTTGTCACCGCAGGAATGCAAGCTGCATTGATGGCGCCGACTGAAATTTTGGCTCAGCAACACGCCATTAATTTAGCTTTAATGTTTGAAAAATCAGGCGTTGACATTCGCATTGAACTATTGACCAGTGGTATGAAAGCTGCAGCTCGACGTCAACTATTAGAAGATTTAGCTGACGGAACAATAGATATCTTAGTTGGCACACATGCGTTGTTACAACCGGATGTAATGTTTCATCACCTAGGTTTAGCAGTGATTGACGAACAACATCGATTTGGTGTCAATCAACGTGCAAAATTACGTGAAAATGGTGTGAATCCTGATATACTAGCAATGACGGCCACGCCAATTCCTCGTACCTTATCCATCACTACCTATGGAGAAATGGATGTATCAATAATTGATCAACTACCCAATGGTCGCAAGCAAATTCAGACACGAAAGATTAGTCATAATCAACTTGACTCGGCAATTAATTTTCTTAAACAGCAACTCTCAGAGGGCGCGCAAGCATATGTTGTGACGCCTCTGATTGAAGAGTCAGAAGCATTAGATGTGCAGAATGCGCAAGCAATGTATGAAGCATTACAACTTGAACTACCAAATGACACAATTGGCTTACTTCATGGTCGGCTCTCGAACGACGAAAAAAAAGCTTTGATGGCCGACTTTAAAAGAAACAAAATTCAGGTTTTAGTTGCTACTACAGTCATTGAAGTGGGTGTTGATGTACCCAATGCTAGTATCATGTTAATTATGGACGCAGATCGATTTGGATTGGCACAATTACACCAATTGCGCGGTCGAGTTGGTCGAGGTACGAGACAATCGTACACGATTTTAGTCGCAGATCCAAAGACCGATTATGGACGTGCTAGGCTTGATGCAATGGTCGAAACAACAGATGGTTTCATTCTAGCGCAAAAAGACTTGGAACTACGAGGTTCTGGCGATATATTAGGAACCAAACAGTCTGGTGTACCAGAATTTGCCGTTGGGGATCCGATTAAAGACTTGAAAATGATGGAAGTTGCTCAGCAAGAAGCAATTAGTATGGTTAGTACTGACGATTGGGATAAATCCTCTGAAAATCAGGAACTAGTGGATTATTTATCAAGAACAATGGCGCATTATCGGCACTTAGATTAAGCAGTGTTGGCGTAAGAATAGAGATTAAAAATGGAAAGGAACGTGTTCAGCTAATATTAGTTGAACACATTTAAAAAATATGAAAATCGCAATAGATGCAATGGGTGGCGATTACGCACCGATGGAAATAGTCAAGGGTGTAGAAATAGCTCGTGATCGTTATCCAGATATTGAATTTTTACTCTTTGGAACAAGTGAACAGGTTAAGCCACTTGTAAAGGATTGGTCACATATTACCTTAATTCCCACAACTGAAGTTATTGAGATGGGTGATGAGCCGGTTAAAGCAATGCGACGTAAAAAAGACTCATCAATGGTTCGTGCCGCAAATGCCGTTAAAGCTGGCGAAGCCGATGCTTTATTTAGTGCTGGAAATACAGGGGCCCTACTATCAAGTGCTATTTTCTTGATTGGTCGTATCAAAGGTGTTGACCGTCCAGCTTTGGCCACCGCTTTACCAAGCTTTGCTGGTGAAAATGATCAATTTGTATTTATGGATTTGGGTGCAAATGCTGAAAGTAAAGCCTCACATTTATATCAATACGGAATATTAGGGAGCTTTTATGCTTCTCATGTTTTAGGAATTAATGATGCACGAGTGCGTTTATTGAACAATGGTGCAGAAGAGGATAAAGGGGATGAGGTTCATAAAATAGCGCATCAGCTGATGAAAAACTCACAATCTTTTAATTTTTTGGGTAATGTTGAAGCACGTGAATTATTAGAAGGAACTGCAGACGTAGTGGTAGCTGATGGCTTTTCGGGTAATGCAGCATTGAAAGCAACGGAAGGCACTGCATTGATGATGTTGAAGCAAATTAAGCAGGCTATTATGCAAACAGGGCTTCGTGGTAAGATGGGCGGTCTCTTGTTAAAGCCAGCTTTCAAAGATATTCAAAAGAAGTTGGACTATAATGAAGCTGGTGGTGCAGTAATCTTAGGTGTTAATGCGCCTGTCGTTAAAACGCATGGTTCTGCCAAAGCTAATGCAGTTGCTAATACAATGGGACAGATTAAAAAAATGATTGAAAAAAATCTAGTGCCAGATATTCGAACATACATTGCAGACCATAAGGATGAGTTGCAAGCTGCGAAGAATGAATTGTAGTCACAAATTAGTGAATAAGTTATGGTATAATAGTTCTTTAGATTAAAGATTCTGGGAGTAATTACTGATGGCAATGGAAAAAGAAGCAATTTATAATATGATGGCGGATGAAATTGCAGAACGATTTAATGTGAAAAGAGATACCATTACGCCGGATTTGAATTTTTTGACAGATATCGATGCGGATTCTATCGACTTTGTTGAGCTGGTATTAGAAGTAGAAGATATGTTTAATGTCGAAATTTCTGATGATGATGCTGAAAATTTGGTTACGTTGCAACAGACAGTCGACTACATTGTTGAACACCAAAATTAAATGTTTAAATACTTTGTGTCATTCATTGGACTAACAAACATTTACAATATAGATACGTTTTAATGATTGCAGGCATTGTACTGAATCATGATATATTTTTGTTAAAGTAAGTCCTCACAAATTGTTATTTGTTTGGGGACTTTTTGTATGGTTGGCCAAAATATTAATTGAAACGATGTGTTAAAATGACAGATAACGAATTACAAAATCTTGTTGAGAAAATATCATTTGATATTTTTGATCGTCCATTTCAACATCATGCAACATTCAATAGCCATCTACGAACAACAGGTGGTCGCTATCTTTTGAAAACACATGATTTAGAATTCAATCCTAAAATGGTTACATTAGAAGACTTTAACAAAATTATCAAGCATGAATTGGTACACTATCATCTACATTTAAGGCATCAAGGGTACCAACACAAGGATAGCGATTTTAAACAATTATTAGTACGTGTGGGCGGTATTCAATATGCACCTGATATTGGTGAAAGACAATCATCTAAGTGTCAGTGGTTATATCGTTGTGAAAATGGGCATGATATTATTCGAAAACGCCGATTTCAAACTGAACGCTATCGATGTGGTCAGTGTCAAGCACGGATAAAATTTATTGGTAAATTATCGAATAAATAAACTGTTTTGTTATAATGAATGTACAAACACAATTGGAGATTATAATGATAAAATTGATTCTTTCAGATTTAGATGAAACATTGCTCGATGATGATGGTACGATTAATTCTCAAAATGTCACTGCTGTTCAAAAATTTGTGAAAAATGGCGGCTATTTTGTTCCTAATACTGGGCGTTCTTATAAGTCTGTTTTTGGTACATTAAAGGATCTAGGCTTAAACAAGCAAAACAAACAGTACGTGGTTTCATACAACGGTGGTGCAATCGTGGAAATCCATGAAGATGGTGGCGAAAAGATTATTGTCCAACACGGCATGGATTTAGAATTAGCCAAGAAAATTTTCTCTCTTGGCCAGATTCAGGCGGACATTGATACACACATCTACACGATAGATACACTATTCATTTATAATATTTCAAAAAATGATGAACAATATATGAGAGAACGTAGTGTGCCATATCAAGAAATGGCCAACGATAAGTTAGATTTTCTTTCGAATGAAAAAACGATAATGAAAGTTATTTTTGAACATCGTGATCCAGATGTATTACAAAAAATTGCTGACACGGTTAATGCTCAGCTTGCTGATAGGGTATTGACAACATTCAGTTCCAATCGTTATGTTGAGTTCAATCCCAAGGGGAGTGACAAGGGTTCTGCCGGATTAGAATTAGCTGACATGCTGGGAATATCACGAAACGAAGTTGCTGCGTTGGGTGATAATTTGAATGATGCAGCTCAAATCAAAGCCGCAGGCGTAGGTGTTGCCGTGGCAAATGCTAAACCGGAAATTAAAGAAATGGCTGACTTGGTATTGTCAAAAACAAATAATGAAGGCGCGGTTGCGGAATTCATTAATGAACATACAAGGAAATAAATGGGTAATTTAATTACGAGAATCATACTGTCGGTTGTTAGTTTCGCACTTTTTGTCCTAATATTCTTGTTGAGTGACCAACAAAACTGGCCATTATGGGTAACGATAACGCTTGTTGCTGTTTTGTTCATCGTGTTTAACATTTGTTTTGTATGGCTGTATTGGCAAAAGAAAAAGCGCACACTGGATGAGGATGACGATGCTTGAAACGACAAATGAAGTAAGACCAAAATCTTTACTGCTTAGAATAATTAATGTTGTTTTTACGCTATTTTTAATAGTTGTGGCACCCATCCCTTTGGTCCTTGCTACAAAAACAGATAATATATTTTTACAAATATTGTGTGCCGCAACAATGTTCATTTTTTATATAGGCATTGGGTTCTATGCTTATAGACTACTAAGAAAAAATGTACCTGGCCCAGTCTTTACCAAACCAGATATTCGAAACTGGCGAGGCCTCTGGTGGCTAGTAGGTATGTGGTTTGTTATGATAGCCATCGAGATGATACTAGCTCAATTACGGGTTCAACTAACAGGGGTTACCACAACCGAAAATCAAGAGGCTATTAATGAGCTAACTTCAAATTTAAATGTGACAATGGTTGCTATGGTAATTTATGGTACGTTTTTGGCACCTGTAGTTGAAGAATTAGTTTTTCGTGGGCTTATTTTAAATTATTTTTTCCGCAAAAGTTGGTGGTGGGCAAATATTATTTTGTCGGGGGCAGTTTTTGCACTGCCACACATGGATACGATTCCCACTAATCTCGCAGACACCTTAAGTTATGTGATATACGCTAGCATGGGGATGGTGCTCGCCTACATTTACAAAAAAACTGGTGATTTGAAAAATAGTATTGCCGTTCATATGTTGAATAATGGTATAACAATGATACCATTGCTAGTTGTAGCAATTATGAATGCTATATAATAAAAGACCAATGACTTAAGTCATTGGTCTTTTATTTATTTCAGAATTGTAGTAGTTCTTTGGTTGTGTGCGTATAAGGAATGAAGCCTTCTTTACTCATATAACCACTATCTTCAATACGGACACCGGCAACACCTGGAACGTAAATACCAGGTTCAATAGAAAAGACCATGCCTTCTTCAAGAATCATATCATTTCCCGCCATGATTGAAGGAAACTCATGTACTGATGAGCCTAAGCCATGTCCGAGTCGATGATTAAAATATTGACCATAGCCAGATTTTGTAATGATATTTCGTGCGATGGCATCCAGTTCGCTGGCTGTCATACCAATTTTAGCTTGTGATTGGGCCGTGAGTTGTGCTTCGAGCGTAATAGCATGTATTTTTTTGGCCTCGTTGCTCACGTTTCCAAAAGCTACTGTCCTTGTGGCATCTGAGGCATATCCTTCAGTCATCGTTCCTAAATCAAACAACGCCATTTCACCAGTATTGAGTGTATTTGTTGATGTTGAACCATGTGGGTCAGCGGCGTGGGCCCCAAATTGAACTAGCGTTTCAAAACTCATGCTAGATACGCCTGCTTTTTTGAGTTCATATTCTAATTCAGCGGCAACAGCTAACTCTGATATACCACTCTCTAGTGCGTTAAAGCCAATCTCAAAGGCGCGATCGGCATCACGACCAGCGGCCTTCATATGTGCTATTTCGTCTGGTGTTTTTATTAGGCGAAGTTGATTAATTTGATCTGTAATGTCAATAGAAAACTCTCCATCAGGAAAAGCGGTTTGCAGTAATTTAAGACGTGCAACTGTTAGATTATCGGCCTCAATGGCAAACTTTTTACCGTTGGTTAATGTTCTAATATGGTTAGTTAATTTTAACCAAGGATTTTCATGGTCTTCATAGCCAAAAGCAGCATAGCGCCAGCCACTTTCTTTCATACTGTTGACTTCCAGTGCCGGTCCAAACAAAAAAGGTTCACTATTTTCCAGTAGAACGAGCGCTAAAACACGTTCTATTGGATCAGATTCAAAACCGCTTAAATAGGCAACACTGTGGTAATTTGTAATGATAGCGCCTGACAACTCTTGTTTGGTCAGCCAGCTAGTTAATGCGCTGATTTTTTCTGCATTCATGACACTAACTCCTGTGAAATTTTATATAAATACATTGTATCACTTTCATCATGATGAATCTTTTCTTGTAACAAAGTGAAACAATGATGAAAACACTTATAATTAATGTTGTAAGCGTTTGCAATTTGATTCTGATTTGATATAATAGTGTAGATAACTTCTAAAAAAATAATAATAAATGTATTAAAGAGGAATAAATTATGCAAAAAAAGCAAACGGCTACAATTTATGATGTTGCTAGTCGAGTTGGTGTATCACTAGCAACAGTATCGCGAGTTGTAAATGGCAACAGTAATGTCCGTGAATCTACGAAACGTAAAGTATTGGATGCGATTGAAGAATTAGGTTACCATCCCAATGCTGTAGCACGTGGGCTGGCTTCAAAAAAGACGACTACCATTGGTGTTGTGATGCCAGACGTAACAGACATGTACTATTCAGAGCTGGCACGAGGCATTGATGATGTCGCTAATATGTATCATTATGATGTCTTGCTAACAAATACAGATGAAGATCCTGTGCGTGAAACAATGGCTATTAACAATCTTGCCAGCAAGCAAGTTGATGGCATTATTTTTATGGGCAATGAATTGGATCGTGAAGTTTTAAAGACAATCTCCTCTGTTGATGCACCGGTTGTTTTAGCTGGTTCTATTGATGCTGAAAAGGTTTTGCCAAGTGTTAACATTGACTATATTGCAGCTACTAAAGAAGCGGTTGAAATGGTAGTTAAAAATGGACATGAACGTGTAGCGTTAGTTACCGGACCAATGGAATATGCAATTAACAAACAACATCGCTTAGTTGGCTACCAAGCAGGTCTAGAAGCTGCCGGACAAGAGTTTGATGAGGATTTGTTATTTGCCTCTCATCAGGACTATTCTGCTGGCTATCAAATCGCTGATAAAATTTTTGCCACTAATGCAACAGCAGCTATTGTTCATGATGATGAAGTTGCATTAGGAATCATGAATTATATGCGCGATCAAGGGAAGTCAGTTCCTGAAGATTTTGAAATCATCACATCAAATGATACAAAATTTGCAATTGTGACGCGTCCTGCTCTAACATCAATCGGTCAACCTAAGTACGATATTGGTGCAGTCGCAATGCGTATGTTAACTAAATTGATGAATAATGAAGTGGTGGATAACATGCAAGTTACGTTACCACATACATTTGAAAAACGAGGAACAACAATTAATTAAGAAATAATATTGAAATATTTGACATGTTACGTTAATAAAAGTAAAATTAGAGAAATGATGTAGATTTCGTGTATTTGAGATTATTGAGGGAACATAACGGTCAAAATTATGGAAAGTCCAAAAAGACGTTATATCAAGGGATTTGATGGCTTACGTGCTTTAGCTGTCATTGGTGTTATTTTATTTCACTTAATGCCCACAAAATTTGTCGGTGGCTGGTTTGGCGTGCCACTTTTTTTTGTGATTTCAGGATATTTAATTACTGATCAATTGATACAAGAGTTTGATCGTAATCACAAGATTGCAATTTTTAAGTTTTATAAACGCAGATTAAAGCGTTTGTATCCTGCTTTAGTAGCCATGATGTTGATAGTGACTGCGGTGATTTTGCTTTTTGATCATCAGTTAGTCTACAATTTACGTCCTACTGTTGAAACTAATTTATTGTATGTCTTTAACTTTTGGGCAATTGGCCATGGACCGTCCTATTTTCAACAATTTGGTGGTGCTTCGCCTTTCACACATCTATGGTCACTTTCGATAGAGGGACAATTTTATTTTATTTGGCCGTTAGTTGTTTGGGCTATTTTACGATTGGGTTTGAAGCGAATAAATATTGCTAGCGTACTAATTTTGCTTTCATTAATTAGTGCAATATTAATGGCTGTTTTGTATGATCCTACTGCTATTAATCGAGTATATTATGGCACGGATACCCGACTATTTGCTATCCTATTGGGCACAGCCCTAGCATTTGTTTGGCCCTCGATTAAGCTCTCTAATCATGTTAGTAGCAAGGTGCAACGCTATCTTAATATTGCGGGATTCTGTTCCTTTTTACTTTGGGGATTAGGAACATTGTGGTTGAATGGGCAACATCCTGCGACTTATTATGGATTAATGTACTTGTTAACTATAGCAAGTACTGTTTTGGTTGCTGTAACAGCTCATCCGGCTTCCTGGCATGCCAAAATATTGGATAACAAACTTTTAAATTATTTAGGGAAACGTTCCTATAGTATCTACTTATATCAATTACCAGTTTTTGTGTTTTACGAAAAATTTATCCCACATTATCAACCAAATGTTTTGAATATATTGATTGAAATTGCGCTTGTTCTGCTGCTAAGTGAATTGAGCTACCGCTATGTTGAAAATTTGTTCCGTCGTAATGGAGAAAACCTGCGCCAAGTTGGTCATTGGTTGGTGCAATCACGTAATCGATTTTTCTTAATTTTAACGCCTGCGCTGATTTTTTTGCTTTTCATAGGTCATGGATTGGCAAGTCAAAATGCTGGTCAACCGCAACCACAGACTGAATTACAAAAGAAATTACTCAAAAATAAATTGGCGGTGAAAAAAAGTAATCAAATCGCTCAAAAATCGGCTAAACACTCTTCTAAGCAATCAAGTAATAAAAACATGTCGGCAGCTGATAAAAAAGTAATTGCAACATATGATTTAAACGCTGCACAATACATGAGCTTCAAGAATATGTCATTTACAGCTATTGGTGATTCGGTTATGTTAGATTCAGCACCATATCTCCAAGACATTAATCCCAAGATAGTGGTCGACGCAAAGGTGGGGCGCCAAGCCTACGAGGCACCGAATTTAGTGAAAAAAATGGCTCGCAACGATGAGTTGGCACCGAACGTCATAGTAGGATTAGGAACAAATGGTGAGATTAGAAGACAAGATTTAGATCGCATGATGAAAACCTTTGGTACAAAGCGACAGGTTTATTGGATTAATAATTTAGTACAGAGCAAACCTTGGCAGAAAGATAACAATGATATGTTGGCGAAAGCTAATAATGATTATAAAAATCTACATATTATTGACTGGTATCGTTTGGCAAAAAAACATTCGGATTGGTTCGCTGATGATGGTGTCCACCAAGGACCTCTTGGCGCACGAAATTACGTCAGATTGATTGTTGAAAAAACAGGTGATGTGAACAAAATCAAGTAAGAATTAGCGCATGCAACGTTTTAACATAATATCATTATAAATTATCCGTCAAAAGTTGAATTTTACACTTATTTATATTAGAATGAATATAAATAAGTGTTTGAGGGGGTATTATGTTTAAAAACATCAGAAAATTAACACCATTTTCACTTGCGTTATTATCGATTGCATTTATCATGTCGATTAGTCAGTCTACTATGACAACGGCTTATCCGATTTTGATGAAAAGTTTTAATGTTAATGCGAGCACTGTTCAGTGGTTAACAACAGGTTTTATGGTTGCAATGACACTAGTCATGCCGCTAAGTCCTTGGCTTTTGGATAATGTGTCCTTACGTAAATTACTCAATGGAATTGTAGCCCTCTTTTTACTAGGAACGTTTTTGGCTATGGTTACACCCAACTTTACCGGTATTATTATCGGTCGGTTGTTAGAAGGTTTAGCGGTGGGGGCCTTATTTCCAACATTTCAAAGTGTCATCATGGAAAATACTGATAAAAATCAACGAGGTCTAGCTATGGGCGTAGTTGGTTTAGTTATGGGTTCAGCCTTAGCTGTTGGTCCGATTATTTCTGGCGTGGTCCTGCAATGGATTTCTTGGCGTGCTTTATTTATGTTATTTTTTGTCATATTGCTGATTTTGATTATTGTTTTGCAAAATAAAATAGAAAACACGCACACTATGAAACCATCTGAATTCGATTGGTTTTCGGCTATAACCTTACTCGGATTTGGCGGCATTTTGTATGACATTTCAATCATTCCAACATCAGGAATTAACTTCTCGTGGTGGTTGATTTTAATAATTAGTGTCAGTTTATTAGCCATATTTATCGTTCGTCAAGTAAAATTACCTCAACCGTTTTTAGATTTAGCGGTGCTCAAATATAGAGGCTATGTTCCAGCTATGTTTTTAACGGGATTATCATATTCAGGACTAATTATTGCAACGGTTCTGATGCCTTTGTTTTATCAAAAAGTTTTTCATTTTAGCCCATTGTGGTCAGGACTACTCATGGTACCTGCAGCAATCTTTCTCAGCCAATTGAATCCAAGATCAGGGGCGATGCTCAACAGAATTGGGTTAAAAAAATTAGTTTATATTGGTATGGCAATGATGCTTGTAGGGTATGCGATTTTGGGTACTTTAGGGTCATTTTCGTGGATAGCGTGTTTGATAGCAGCTATGTTACTTGAAGGTGGCAATGCTTTCATTATGATGCCCGCAATTACTGCGGCAAATAACGCACTACCTAAAAATTTAGTTAGTCATGGTACTGCGATTATTACTACGATGCGTCAAGTCATTGGTGCAGGAAGTGTGGTTGTTGCTTCTATTTTAATCACCGCAATTAATACCAATTCATCATTTGTACATGCGTTGTTAATGACAAGTCGCTGGTTTATTGTTGTGCCACTCATTGGATTACTACTGACAGTCAGAATCAAGTCGAATTAACTATTCGGTTGAGAAGATGTGATGCCGACTTGATTGCGTTCCACGATAAAGCATGCTAGTATTGGATATAATAAATTATTAACGGTTGGGCGAAAGCTTCAAGAAGTTAACTAGTCGGGGAGCTAGTTGATTTTTGAAGCTTTTTTCTTTTTGTTTAGGAGAAATAAACGATATGATAAATGTTCTATTATTAATCACAGTAACTCTATTTTTCGGGAAAGTAGCTGTAAAACTAGGCCTTTCAGAGGTCATAGGTCAATTACTTGCTGGCATTGTCTTGGGCATGAGCTTTTTAAACGTCGTTCATAGCACACATTTAGTTCATGTGCTGTCTGAAATTGGTATTTTTATATTGATGCTAAGTTCTGGATTGGCGTCAGATATGAAAACAATGAAAAAATATGTCAAAGCTTCATCATTAATAGCAATCATGGGTGTTGTTATTCCGATGATTGCATTTCCAATTGCGTTTATTTTAATGGGATATAGTGTATCAGTCTCTTTGTTTTCGGGTATAGTTTTTTCTGCCACATCAATATCAATTACATTAGCTGTTTTAGCTGAGCAAAAAAAATTAACATCAGCAGTTGGCGCAATAATATTGTCAGCCGCCATAATTGACGATGTCATTTCATTGCTAGCCGTTACTTTATTTTCCGTATTTATTGGTAATGGTGGCTTCAATATGAGTAGCCTGTTACCATTAATTGCTTTTGTTATCGGCATTTTTCTGAGGAAAACATTGATTGCGGATCAAATATTCGAAAATACAAATCGGGTTGGACAGTGGATTTTTTATCCTATGTTCTTTGGATCAATAGGCTTGAATGTTTCGATAGGACAATTGAACAATAAAATTGTAGCGATTGTCTTATTTATTTTGTTAGCGATTATCACAAAATTTGTTGGATCATGGATTGGAGCTAAAATATCTGGCTTGAACGATACAGCTGCAAAAGCTATTGGTGCGGGTATGGTATCGAGAGGGGAAATGGCATTAGTCATTACACAGATAGGTTTATCATCACAAGTCATTAGCGCTGCAGTCTCAGGGGAGCTTATCTTGGTGATTATTTTTTCTACGCTCATTGCGCCAATTTTAATGAAACCATTATTTGCTAACATATAAAAAGCTTATTTTATATTAAAAAAAGAATATAATGACAAAACAGGTATACGAATCTCATCGATTAGGTTATTCTAAATTATAACTAGTATTCGAAAGGAATCAATTGGGATGAAAAAGCAGGGCATAATTTGTGGGGTTTTAAGTGCGACTTTATTTGGGATTAGTGGCATATTGGCAAGTATTTTATTTCGTAATCAAAATATTAATCCGGAGTGGCTGGTTGGTGTCAGAATGAGCTTGTCAGGAATAATTTTGTTAATTGTATTATTTTGTTTTTCAGGCCGTCGGGTTTTTGAAATATGGTTGAACAAAAGAGATGTTGTTCTAATTATTTTATACGGTATCGTTGGTGTTTTGTTAGCACAATCCAGTTTCTTTTTATCTGTATACTTTGGTGACGCAGCAACAGCAACCATTCTGCAATCACTTGGCCCAACTATCATTGTTATTTTATTGAGCTTAGCGACGAGAACGCTACCTTCTCGCTTAGATATTTGGTCAATTCTGATTGCCTTAACTGGTGTATTTTTGTTAATTACTAATGGCAACATCAATCAGTTAGTAGTAAACTCTAAAGCTTTATTTTGGGGTATACTATCTGCATTTGGTTTAGCTGCGTATACACTTATTCCAAAACCTTTGCTTGAAAAACAGTCACCCTTGGTTGTAGTTGCTTGGGGGTTATTGGTGGGTGGAACAGCTGAGAACTTTTTTCATCCCATTTGGTATATACCATCTCAGGTGAGCACTAAAGACTGGATTATCATGGTGTTTATTATTATAGCTGGCACATTACTACCATATGCTTTATATGTTATGAGCCTGAGCCAATTAAAACCTACTACAGCAAGTTTATTATCTACCATTGAGCCGATGGTGGCGACTCTTTTGTCGGTGACACTTTTACACGTTCACTTAAGGATGTTTCAAGTTTTAGGAATCTTGTTCATTATTTCAACAATATTTTTAATCAGCTTACCCCTCGAACGTATCTTTAAAAAAAGGCTTAGTGATCCCAAAATAAATTAAGTATTTGCTCAATTTTTCTGGTTTATTTGCATTATTATACTGATAAACTTAAAATGATAGGTAAGAAGTGAGGCAAAACATGACAACAATATATCAACATGGTACATTAGCACAATTAGTAGCGCGCCAAATGTCAGGGACAATAACAGTCGCTGAAATGTTGGAACATGGGGACACTGGCATTGGTACTTTTGAGGGCCTCAATGGTGAAGCTATTTTTCTAAACGGGGAAGCCTATCAAGCTGATAGTACAGGAAAAGTTCACCACATTACTGATAAACAAACTACATTACCTTTTGCATCAATCCATTTTGATCAACCGGAGGCAAGCCAAAAATTACCTTTTAAAAAAATAAAATATAGTAATTTGACTCAGAACTTGAAAGATGAGCAGTTATTTAACGTTTTCTCTGCCTTAAAACTGCATGGTGAGTTTGCCCACGTTCACGTTCGTATTGTAACAAAACAAGAGAAGCCATATCCAAGTTTGTTACAAGTAGCTGAACAGCAGCCTGAATTCAAAGCAGACAACATAACTGGTACATTAGTTGGATATTATGCACCAAAAGTTTTTGGCGGTCCAACCGCAGCAGGGTGGCATTTACACTTTTTGTCAGATGATTTAACCTTTGCTGGGCACGTTTTGGATTTTGAAGCAACAGATGTCGATGGTACTTTAGAAGTTTTTGATAACTTTTTGCAACATCTACCTATTAATAATGCTGACTTTAGAAGCATGAATCAGGATATAGCTGGTTTGGATAAAGCCATTGAGGCCAGTGAAGGCGGAAAAAATTAGCAGTATTTCCTTTGGCGAATGCTATGTGAAAAGTAATAATATCAAAAAAAGGAGCTCATTGAGCTCCTTTTTAATGTGATCTTGTTTCTTCAATAACATCGCGCATGGTATCAACAACACTCTGAGTATCTTGCGATAAATGTGAACCAACTAAAGTAAATAAAGTATCGATGATTGTAAGTTGTGCGATTAACGAACTCATGGATTCACTTCGGAAATTAACTTCTTCTGCCAATGATAATAATACTAGATCCGCTAGTTTTGCTAGCGGCGAATCTTTAAATGAAGTTACTGCGATAATTTTAACATGTTGTTCGTGCAACTTTTTTGCGATGAGAAGTGTGTCTTTATTTCGACCGGAATGTGAAATAACAACTGCAGTATCATTTGAATTAAGTTTAACGGCTTGCATTAATTGAACATCGTAATCTGGATGAGCGATGACGTCAATTGGAGTACGCAAGAACTTATGGTAAGCATTAAAAGCAACAATAGATGATCCACCGATACCAAAAAAGCCAACGCGACGAGCTGATATTAAAGCTAATGTGGCTTCGTCCAACTGTGTTGCTGTTAAGTTACTAACGGTTGCTGCTAAAGCATTTTCTGCACCGCCAAAAACTTTTTGAGCAACCGCAATGGTATCATCCGTATCAGCTATTTCTCCAAATAAATCGACAGATGCTGCCATTTGCGTGGCAGCACTTGCTAGTGAAACAGAAAATTCACGAAATGATTCTAAGCCGATTTTTTTGACAAAACGTGAAATAGTGGCGGTAGAAACACCTGATAATTCAGACATTTCCTGAATGTTGGCCTCTCGAGCTTCACTAACATGATTAATAATGAAATCAATTAATTTTTGTTCAGTTGTATTATATTGTTTACGTTGTGCCCGTAATTGGGCTATGATGTTATTTGCCATTTTTAATGCTCCAATAAACTAATAATACAAGATTAGAAAACAATTTTCAATAATAAGGTTGCAATGTGTAAATTATTTTCATATAATAAAAGTGTATTAAAAACTCAAAAAACAAAGAGGTAAGTAGACATGAAGTTTGCGATGATCGGCCTTGGTAAGATGGGCTTGAACTTGGTAAAGAACGCCGTTGATAACGGTCACGAAGTTGTTGCGTTTGATTTAAACGCTGACTTTGTTAAGGAAGCAACTGACTATTCAGCATCAGTTGAAGCTGCTTCTGACATTGATGATATGTTGTCAAAGTTGCCATCTCCAAAGGCAGTTTGGGTTATGGTGCCAGCTGGTGTACCAACTAACTCAACAATCGATACATTGATTGAGAAGATGGACAAGGGTGACATCATT
Organism: Leuconostoc mesenteroides subsp. mesenteroides ATCC 8293; assembly: GCF_000014445.1. NCBI lineage: Bacteria > Bacillati > Bacillota > Bacilli > Lactobacillales > Lactobacillaceae > Leuconostoc > Leuconostoc mesenteroides. Next base: position 516,451 of record NC_008531.1, read on the forward strand.
ATTGATGGTGGTAACTCTAACTACAAGGATAACTTGGAACAAAACAAGCGCACATCTGCTGCTGGTATTAAGTTCTTTGATGCCGGAACTTCTGGTGGAATGAATGGTGCCCGTAATGGTGGTAACTTCATGATTGGTGGCGATGATGCCGAAGCTTGGAAGATCATCGAACCTTTGTTTAAGTCAATTTCTGAAGAAGATGGTTACTTGTACACAGGTCGTTTGGGTTCAGGTCACTACTTGAAGATGGTTCACAATGGTATCGAATACGGTATGATGCAAGCAATTGCTGAAGGATTCGAAGTATTGGAAGCCTCACAATTTGACTACGACTATGAAGCTGTTTCAAAGTTGTGGAACCACGGATCAGTTATCCGTTCATGGTTGATGGAATTGGCTGAAGAACAATTCGCCAAGGATCCACATTTGGATGCTATCGCTGGTCGTATGCATTCTTCAGGTGAAGGTAAGTGGACAGTTCAAGAATCATTGGACTTGGACGTACCTGCACCAGTTATCTACTTATCATTAGCAATGCGTTACCGTTCATTGCAAGATGACACATTTACTGGTAAGGTTGTTTCAGCTTTGCGTAACGGCTTCGGCGGTCACGCAATGGACGCAGCTAAGTAATTAATAGAAAAACTGTTCAGCTTAATGAACAAAGCTCCCGCTTAAGGGAGCTTTTTCTGTTTAGGAGAGAAAATATTAAACGCTTAACATCGATTGGAGGTAAACAAATGGAGTATATGATAGGAGTTGATATCGGCACGACATCAACGAAGGCAGTTCTGTTTGATGATAAGAACGTTGTCGTAGCAAGTGCGAATAAAAGTTATGCTTTGTACCGTGATTTGCCTGATATGGCTGAAGAAGATCTTGATGAACTTTTTGAGGCATTGGTTTCCGCATTATCAGAGGTTGTACGTGTAGCTGATTTGAATAAAGGTAATCAGATTACTGCCGTATCATTTAGTTCAGCAATGCACTCATTAATTGCATTTGATGAAGATTGGAACCCATTGACACGCGCCATTACTTGGGCAGATACGCGTGCGGTGAAATACACCGAAGAATTGAAGGCCAACGGTATAGGCCAACAAATTTATAAAAATACCGGTACACCTATCCATCCAATGGCGCCATTGTCCAAGCTATTATGGTTAAAATCAGAACATACTGATATTTATCAAAAAGCAGCGCATTATTTGGGCATTAAGGAATACTTATTCCATCGACTTTTTGGTTCAAATAAGATGGACATTTCTATTGCTTCTGGAACTGGTTTGTTCAACATTTTTAATTTGGATTGGGATGACCAAGCCTTGTCAGTAACTGGTGTTCGTAAAGAACAGCTGCCACAACCAGTTGAACCTTATGAATACGAAACAAGTATGTTTGAAAAATATGCTGCGTTGATTGGTCTTCCAGCAAACACACCATTTGTTTACGGTGCCGGTGATGGGCCACTTTCAAACCTAGGTGTTAACGCAGTTAAACCTGGTGTTGCGGCAATTACAATTGGTACTTCAGGTGCTATTCGAGTCGTGTCAGAGCAACCGGTTATCGACCCTAAAGGTCGTACGTTCACCTATGCTTTGGATAAAGATAATTGGGTTGTGGGTGGTCCTGTTAATAATGGTGGGGATGTCTTCCGTTGGGCACGTGATAATATGTTTGATGCTGAAAAATCAACAGCTGCCTTACTTGGAAAAGATTCCTATGATTTGTTAACGGAAATTGCCGAGCGTATTCCAGCTGGGTCCGAGGGGTTGATTTTTCATCCATACCTAGGTGGTGAACGTGCACCAATTTGGGATGCCAATGCGCGAGGATCGTTCTTTGGTCTTAATCATGGGCATACGCGTGCACATATGTTACGCGCAGTATTAGAAGGTATTACTTTTAATGTGTTTATGGTTAGCTTGGCACTCGAAGAAGTTGTAGGTGATTTGAAATCAATCCAAGCAACGGGTGGCTTCGCACGCTCACCACTATGGCGGCAAATGTTTGCGGATATTTTTGAACAACCTGTCACAGTTCCAGAGGCATTTGAATCTGGGGCGCTGGCCGCAGTTATTGTTGCACAAAAAGCACTAGGAAAAATTGATAGTTTATATGAGATTGAGAAATACATTGGGGCAGCTAATACGTATTTTCCTGAGCCAAAAAACTTTGAAGCCTATCGAGAATTAGCACCAATCTTTATCCGATTATCTCGTCAATTGCAGACAGAATATCAAAATATTGCTAATTATCAAAGGAAGCATTCAAAATAGTTTAGTAAATAGTTACTGAGTATGAGTGGGGGAAGAATGTATTTGTAAATGAAAAGGAGATAACGGTCAGAGACCGTTAATGCAAGTAGATGGAATTTGTTATGTTGATTGTGTCAATTTTGATTTTGCTTATTTTGATTGCAAAGTTAAAGTTAAACACATTTGTTTCACTAATTATTACTGCTTTTATTCTTGCCTTGTTGCTTGGCATGAAGCCCATGGAGATACCAAGTGCCGTGCTTGGTAGTGAAGGAGTAGGAAATATTCTTGGTCCAAACTCGGTAATCTTTATTTTTGGTGGTATGATTGGTCGTTTAGTCGCTGATGCAGGTGGATCATACCGTATTGCCAAAACATTGATTGATTGGTTTGGTGTTAAGCGTCTGCAGTGGGCAGTATTGATCGCATCGTTTATTATTGGTATCTCAATGATTTTTGGTGTTGGTATGGTGTTGTTAATTCCAATCGTATTTGCTGTTGCTATTGAAGCTGGCGTGCCATTGCTTTACTTAGGTATCTCAATGACAGCTGCCTTAAGTTCGGCACAAGGATTTTTGCCACCACAGCCGGCGCCAACAGCTGTTGCCTCAGCTTTAGGTGCTAATATTGGAATGATGTTGATTTTTGGTTTGATTGTATCAGTAATTACTGCAGTTGTGGCCGGCCCAGCATTTACAAAATTAGCACAAAAATATGCACCAGATGCTTTTCAATTTAAAACAGAAATTGAAGCAGTTGGACCCGCAAAAAAGTATGACTTGGATGCGACACCAAAGTTCGGTTTGTCCGTACTAACTTCTGTCTTTCCATTGATATTCATGATCATTGCTACAATTTATAAGTTAATTTACACAGGTGGTGTAACGCCAAAGAACCCAAATACAATTGATCAAATTGTCGAGTTTGTGGCTAATCCTGCAGTAGCTATGACAATCGCACTAGTTTTTGCTATTTTTACAATGGGTATTTGGCAAAAGAAAACAATGGTTGAAGTAGGAAAATCATTGAACGAAGGAATGTCAGCTGTTGCTGGAATTTTGTTAATTGTTGGTGGTGGTGGCGCCTTGCGTGGTGTCTTGGTTACCTCGGGGTTGTCTGACAAGATTGCGACGATTTTCCAAGCTGGTGGTGCCATGAGTCCGATTGCTATTGTTTTGTTTGCTTGGGCTGTTGCGGCAGTCTTACGAGTTTCAGTTGGTTCAGCTACAGTGGCTGGTATGACTGCGGCGGGGATTGTTACGGGTATTTTAGCCGCCAATCCTGGTAACACATTATTGCCAGTATTCGTAGCGTTAGCTATTGGTGCCGGGTCATTAATAGCTTCACACGTGAACGATGCAGGATTTTGGATTTTTAAAGAATTTTTCGACTTATCAGTTAAGCAGACATTCCAAATTTGGACTGTTTTGGAAACAATTATTTCCGTAACTGGTTTGATTATTATTTTGATTTTAACGTCAGTATTTGCTTAAATTAAAAATGCTATTCCGATTGGAATAGCATTTTTAATTTGGAAAGGTGGTAAGTAACAGATTTATTCTATTAAACTTTATCGAAACGCTATTTTATTATCAAAATCCAACGAAAATAATAATTTGATTGGCATAATCATTCCTTATATGGGAAACGTTGACAATAAAATTAGAAAATGTTAATATATTAAAGTAACTTTTATAGAGTTGAAGGGATAAACATATGTCAGAATCAAAAACAAGAACAGGGTGGCTACATAAAGCGACTCCTGCTAGTTTTACCACTAGTGATCGACATCTACGTAAGACGTTAGGTGTTAAAGAAATGTTAGCTTTAGGTATTGGGACTATCGTATCTACAGCTATCTTTACCTTACCAGGTATTGTTGCAGCTAACCATGCTGGACCAGCGGTTGCAATTTCATTCGTAATTGCGGCAATTGTTTCAGGACTTGCTGCGTTTGCTTATGCGGAGTTTGCTTCGGCATTACCATTTGCCGGATCAGCTTATTCTTGGGCAAACGTTGTCTTTGGTGAAGTATTTGGCTGGATTGCCGGTTGGGCACTTTTGGCGGAATATTTCATTGCTGTCGCTTTCGTGGCTTCAGGGTGGTCAGCAAACTTCAAATTATTCCTTGGCTCACATAACTTAGTATTGCCAAAGGCTTTGGCTGGTTCATTTGCTGCTGGAAATGGCGGTGTCATTGACATAGCTTCACTATTTGCGGTTTTGATTGTCGCAGTATTGCTATGGCGCGGAACAAACACGACGGCTCGTGTTGAAAATGTGCTGGTTGTTGGTAAAGTATTAGTTATCTTAATCTTTATTGGTGTTGGTTTAACAGCTATTCACCCTGGTAATTATGTACCATTTATACCTGCTCATAAGGCAGGCACTGATTTTGGTGGTTGGTCGGGTATATTCGCAGGTGCTTCACAAATTTTCTTAGCCTACATTGGATTTGATTCAATTGCTGCTAGTTCAGCTGAAGCAAAGGATCCCAAAAAGACCATGCCTCGAGGTATCATTGGTTCATTAATTGTAGCAACAATCCTTTTCGTGACAGTAGCGCTTGTATTAGTTGGTATGTTCCACTATACAGAGTATAAAGACAATGCCGCTCCTGCTGCCTGGGCATTATTGCACTCAGGTCATGAATTTACATCTAATTTGTTATCAGTGGTTGCCTTAATCGGTATGTTTACAGCAATTATTGGTATGATGCTGGCTGGTTCACGATTGCTTTACGCCTTCGGTCGTGACGGTTTGTTACCAAGTTTCTTAGGAAAAGTTAATGATAAAGGATTACCTAACAATGCTTTGTTAGTATTGTCAGTCATTGCTATCTTGATTGGATCAGTATTTAGCTTTACTGAATTAGCTGGTTTGATCTCTGCCGGTACATTGATTGCCTTTATCATTGTTTCTCTTGGTATTTATGCATTACGTCCTCGTGAAGGTAAAGATATACAAGAACCTGGCTTCAAAATGCCATTTTACCCAGTGATGCCAGCATTGGCCGCATTGGGATCTGGATTTATTTTCTATGAGTTGGATAATCAAGCAAAGATTTATGCCTTTGGTTGGTTTGTGGTCGGTATAATCATTTATGCCGTTTACGGTTCTAAGCATAGTAAGTTGTCTCAAAAATAATCTAACAAAAAGTCCTGAATTTACAGGGCTTTTCTTGTATATAAATCTAAAAATAAATGTGAAAGCTGCTAAAAATGTCAAAAAATAAAGAGATTTTAGAAGAAGAAAAAATTCACTTGGCAAATGCAACGCGGGTTAAATATTTTGATATTGTCATTGATCACGGAAAAGGAGCCATTATTACGGATGCAGATGGGCATGAGTATATTGACTTATTGGCTAGTGCAAGTGCCACTAATACAGGTCATTCACATCCAAAGGTTGTGGAAGCAATTACTAGCCAAGCTCAAAAATTAATTCAGTATACGCCTGCATATTTTGCTAACACGGTGACTGCAAAATTAGCTGATCGCTTAGTGAATGTAGCACCAGGAAACTTCCAAAAACAAGTTGCTTTTGGTAATTCGGGATCGGATGCAAACGATGCGATTATCAAGTTTGCCCGTGGATATACTGGGCGACAATATGTTGTCAGTTTTACGGGTGCTTATCACGGTTCCACATATGGTTCGCTTTCTATCTCAGGAGTCAGCTTGAATATGACTCGAAAAATTGGGCCACTATTGCCAAACACGGTGAAAGTACCTTTTCCTGATCAGACGCAACGAATAGCCGGAGAAAGCGACAATGATTTTTCCGAACGTTTATTTAAACAGTTTAAATTACCATTTGAGACTTATTTACCAGCAGATGAAGTGGCGTTAGTTATTATTGAACCTATTCAAGGTGATGGTGGAATTATCAAAGCACCACAACATTATGTTGAATTGGTTTATGAGTTTACACGTGAACATGGCATTGTTTTTGCTGTCGATGAGGTTAATCAAGGCCTTGGACGAACTGGTAAAATGTGGTCAATTGATCATTTTGGAATTGCCCCAGATTTAATGAGTGTTGGTAAATCGATTGCCAGTGGATTGCCTTTAAGTGCAGTTATTGGGCGCAAAGAAATTATGGACAGTCTGCAAGCACCAGCTAATGTTTACACGACCGCTGGTAACCCAGTAACAGCAGCGGCAGCGCTAGCAACGCTAGACGTTATTGAAGAGGAGAACTTAGTTGCACGTTCTCGACAACTGGGTGAGTTGGCTAAAGCATTCTTTGAGTCTGCTGCTAAACGTTATGCCTTTATTGGAGATGTCCGTTTATATGGTTTGAATGGTGGTATTGATATTATCAATGATCATGGTGAACCTGATAATGAGGCAACTAATAAGTTAATTTATCGTATTTTTGAGTTAGGGGCGATTATGATTAGCCTAAGAGGAAACACCTTGCGTTTTCAACCCCCACTAGTTATTCAAGAAGAGGAGTTGCAGCGCGCCTTTGAAATATTAGAAAAAGCATTTTCTGATTTAGCGTCGGGTAAAATTGCATTACCAAAAACTGATAATCACATTGGTTGGTAATATGATATAATGATTAGGAATTCTGGACATACGAATTAGCCGTCCGTCAGTTAGAAATGTGCTGGGTGATGAAAAGCACACGTTGGCTTTTTTGCGCTACCAGACTTAATTGTGATTGAAAAATCACCGCTGCTCAGCGTTATGAGACATAAAGGTAAAGATTTTATTCAAGATCATTACAAATTGCGGTGGTACCACGGTAGAGCGTCCGCACTTTGTTTTGGTCTTTTTATATTATTTAAGGAGAAAATTTTTTATGAAAGACTTGAGTTCAGCAGAAATTCGCCAAATGTTTTTAGATTTTTTTGCTTCGAAGGGTCACGAAGTTGTACCTTCAAAAAATCTAATTCCGCAAGATGATCCAACATTGTTATGGATTAATTCCGGTGTTGCGACTTTAAAAAAATATTTTGATGGTACAGTAGTCCCAAATAATCCACGTATCACCAATTCTCAAAAGGCAATTCGTACCAATGATATCGAAAACGTTGGAAAAACAGCTCGACATCATACACTTTTTGAAATGATGGGCAACTTTTCAATTGGTGATTATTTTAAAGAACAAGCAATTCCTTGGGCTTGGGAGTTATTGACTAGTCCTGAGTGGTATGGCTTAGATGCTGAAAAATTGTATGTAACTGTGTATCCTAAAGATCAGGAAGCCAGAAAAATTTGGGAAGAAAAAACTAGCTTGCCGGATGGTCACATTTATGAAGTTGAAGACAACTTTTGGGACATTGGGGAGGGACCTTCTGGCCCTGATTCTGAAATATTCTTTGATCGTGGCAGTTCATTTCAAGATTTACCTGATGATGATCCAGAAATGTATCCGGGTGGTGAAAATGAACGTTATCTAGAAATTTGGAATCTTGTTTTCTCTCAATTTAATCATTTACCAGGATTAACAGATAATTCACAATACCCTGAGTTACCGCACAAAAACATTGATACTGGTATGGGGCTTGAACGTGTCGTATCTGTTTTCCAAAATGGCCGCACTAACTTTGATACAGACTTGTTTTTACCTATCATTCGGGCCACAGAGAAATTATCAAATCAATTTACCTATGATGATAGCCAAGATTCAGAGGTCAATACGAGCTTTAAAGTAATTGCCGACCATATTCGTGCAATAACGTTTGCAATTGGGGATGGGGCTTTGCCTTCAAACGAGGGACGTGGATATGTCATTCGTCGCTTGTTGCGCCGCGCAGTTTTGCATGGACAAAAATTAGGCATTAAAGGACAGTTTTTAACTAACTTGGTACCAATTGTTGGGGACATCATGGAAAGCTACTACCCAGAAGTTAAAGCCAACACTGCCAAGATTCAAAAGACTGTTGCTGCTGAAGAAAAGCGTTTTAATGCAACATTAACAGGCGGACTTTCTTTGTTGAATGATGTGATTAAAGAAGCTAAAAAGACGGGTCAGACACAAATTAGTGGTGCTGATGCCTTCAAATTATCTGATACTTATGGATTCCCACTTGAGTTGACGCAAGAGCAAGCTGAAGATGCTGGGTTGACAGTGGATGTGGATAGATACAATGATGAGTTGCAAGCGCAACGCGTTCGCGCTCGTGCTGCACGCTCTAATACTAAGTCAATGGGCGTTCAAAATGCTGTATTAACTGATTTGCGTGTCGATTCAAAGTATGTCGGTTGGTCCCAAACTGAAGTCAATCATGCGGAAATCGTTGCTATTATTGGCGAAGATGAACAAGGTGTTGATGCGCTATTGGATAATGCTGATGTTGATGCTACCGTACAAGTAGCCTTTGATGTAACACCTTTTTATGCCGAAATGGGCGGACAAGTGCCTGACTTTGGTGATGTTTTGAATACCAATGGAGATGTGATTGCTCATGTGACAGATGTTCAAACAGCTCCAAACGGACAACATATTCATACTGTTGATGTCATTTCAAGCTTTACTCTTGGTGATAAAGTAGATTTGAAGGTTGATATGGCACGTCATATCGCCGTATCCAAAAACCATACAGCAACGCATATGTTAGACCAATCATTACGTAATGTACTTGGCGGTGATGTTCATCAGGCGGGTTCATTAGTAGAACCGGAATATTTAAGGTTTGATTTCAATAATGAGGGACCCGTTTCAAGCGAAGATCTTGATAAAATAGAATCGATGATGAATCAAGAAATTGCTAAGAACCTACCGGTTACTTGGTTAGAAACTGACATTGAGTCTGCGAAAAAATTAGGTGCAGTTGCCGTATTTGGTGAGAAATATGGTGATCAGGTCCGTGTTGTATCCATTGGTGACTTCAACAAAGAGTTTGATGGCGGTACTCATGCTAACTCAACCGCAGAGTTAGGTCTGTTTAAAATAGTTAGTGAATCAGGAATTGGTGCAGGGGTACGCCGTATTGAAGCGGTAACTGGTCTACAAGCACTTTCACAATATAAGGCTCAGGAAAAAGCTTTGAAGGAAATAGCTACTGCTTTGAAAGCACAAAAACTGACCGATGCTCCGGAGAAAGTATATGATTTGCAAGCTGATTTACGTACGGTACAGCGCCATGCCGAATCATTAGAAGCTAAATTAGCTAATGCTACAGCAGGTGAAATATTTAATGATGTAAAAACTGTCAATGGACATACTTATATTACTGCCCAGTTACAGGTTTCTGGCATGGATGGCTTACGACAAGTTGCGGATAACTGGAAAGAAAATTATCCATCGGATGTTTTGGTACTAGCAACCGTTGCTGATGAAAAAGTAAGTTTGATTGTTGCTGCTGCTCCAGATGCTAATCAATCGGGCATTAAGGCCGGCGAACTTATTAAATCTATTGCACCACATATAGGTGGCGGTGGCGGTGGACGTCCGGATATGGCTCAAGCTGGTGGAAAAAAGCCTGCAGGTATTCCAGATGCATTTGCCGCAGTTTCGGCATTCTTAGCAGATAAGTAACTTGTTTGTAACTTGATTGATGTGATTATAGCGTAGTATAATGAGTGAATAAACAAGGCAGTATGGAGATAATTTCTAAAGAAAGGAGCGTGTACTATGACAGTAGGAGATGAAACAGCAATATTTGATTTTGGTAATCAAATGCCAAAAGATATCCATGAAACACTTGAGATTGTGTATAGTTCATTGGAAGAAAAAGGGTATAATCCAATTAATCAAATAGTTGGTTACTTGATGTCTGGCGATCCGGCCTATATTCCACGTTTAAATGACGCACGTAATTTAATTAAACGTCATGAACGCGATGAAATCATTGAAGAACTTGTACACGCCTATTTGAAAAAATAATGCGCATATTAGGACTAGATGTTGGTAGTCGAACAGTTGGTGTATCGGTTAGTGATCCGATGGGGTGGACAGCGCAAGGTGTTGAAATCATCCGCATCAACGAGGATGAAAAAGAATTTGGCATTGATCGGTTGGGAGAGATCATCAAAGAGAAAAACGCAACAGGTGTTGTTCTTGGTTTGCCAAAAAACATGAATAATAGTGAGGGACCACGTGCGGAAGCATCCCGAAACTATGCAAAGTTGATTGAGAAAACCTTTGGTTTACCAACTGATTTTCAGGATGAACGGTTAACTACGGTAGAAGCTGAGCGTATGCTCATTGAAGAAGCTAATATATCACGTAAAAAGCGAAAAAAAGTTATCGATAAAATAGCTGCTGAATTTATTTTACAAAATTATTTAGATTCGAAAGGCAAGTTAACCAAGTAGAATAAAAGCCTTGTCCCTATACGGAACAAGGCTTTTATTGTATAATGAACTTATGACATTTGATAAGGAAAAGAAGATGAGCGAAAATAACGCAGAAGTACAAAAAATTACGTTAATTGATGAAAGTGGCGATGAAGCATTATATGAAGTGTTATTCACATTCCATTCAGATGAGTACAATAAAGACTATATTTTGTTAGTACCAGAAGGTATTGAAGATGATGAAGAAGTTGATATTCAAGCATACATTTTCAACCCCGATGAAAACGGCGATGCTACAGAAGAAGAATTAATTCAAATTGAAGATGATAAAGAATGGGATATGGTTGAAGAAGTTTTGAATACTTTCCTTGAAGACGATTCAAATTTTAATTAATAGTGTGCATTAATAATAAATACTGATATTCATGATTCAAACATCATGGGTATTTTTATTTTGTGTTAAAAAGGGGCAAATTACTTTCAACGTAGCTTATCAAGTGATAAACTAGAAAAGGTAGAAACTACTTAGTTTAGAGTTAGTTTAAATATTTGAGGTAGACATGTCGAAATTTTGATCGTGTCTTTTGGAGGAATTATTATGGTTACGTTAGTGGGCATACTTGATTTAGCGCGTTTTCAGTTTGCGATGACCACGATTTTTCATTTTTTCTTTGTACCGATGTCAATTGGTTTAGCAGTTGTCGTTGCATCAATGGAAACAATGTATGTGATTAAGAAGGAAGAAGTGTATAAGAAAATGGCCCAATTTTGGAGCAAAATTTTCTTACTTAGCTTCGCCGTTGGTGTGGTAACGGGTATTATTCAAGAATTTCAGTTTGGTATGAATTGGTCGGCATATTCACGTTATGTAGGTGACATTTTTGGGGCACCATTAGCAATAGAAGCGCTCGTTGCTTTCTTTGCTGAATCAACCTTCATTGGTTTATGGTCATTTACCTGGGACCGTTTTAAACCGGCAATTCATGTCATTTTTATTTGGATTGTAGCCATTGCCTCTAGCCTATCAGCGTTATGGATTTTGGCCGCTAACTCATTTATGCAAAATCCTGTTGGGTATGCCATTGATAATAATATGGGGCGTGCCGAGCTGACAAGTATTTTTGCATTAATGACAAATCAACAGCTATGGATTGAATTTCCGCACGTTTTGATGGGAACTTTTGTTGCCGGTGGCTTTATCATTGCAGGAATGTCTGCATTTAAGTTGTTGAAGCTTAAAAAAGATGATGTGCAGGTTGATTTTTTCCGTAAGTCCATTAATATTGCTTTAGCTGTTGGTTTGATTGGTGTTGGTGGTACGGTAATTACCGGGGATCGTCATGCTTTTGAGTTGCAGTCTATGCAACCAATGAAGTACGCTGCTATGGAAGGCGTTGATGAGACAATGGATTCGTCAAAACGCGCTGATAAAGCACAGCCTTGGTCATTGTTATCTGTTACTAATCCGAAAACACATAAAGTAATCGCAAGAATTGAGGTACCATACGTACTATCAATTCTAGGAAATCATTCCTTAACTGGTGGAACAACTGTAGGGACAACTGAGTTAAACAAGCAATTTGAAAAAAAATATGGAAAAACACATGATGGCATTAAAGATTACTATGTGCCAGAAAATACGTTATTCTATGCTTTCCGTGTGATGGCAGTTGGCGCCGGATTATTAGGTATGGTGGCTCTTGTAGCGCTTTGGTTCAATCGTAGAAAAACGAATTTAATTTTGACTCAGCGTTGGTTCTTATGGATTCTAGGAATCATGACGTTCTTCCCATTTGTTGTGAATACCGCGGGATGGTTGGTAACAGAATTAGGACGTTATCCTTGGGTTGTATATGGATTAATGACAATCGCTGACGCTGTATCACCGAATGTTTCTGCCGCTTCGTTACTCATTTCAAATATAGTTTACTTCTTAACCTTCGCGTCACTTGGCGGCGTTATGATCTGGTTGTCTCGTCGTGTGTTGCATGATGGACCTGATGCAGAAAAAGAGGAAGAGCTATCACCACGTGATCCATATGAGGATTTAGCAGGAAGTGAGGAGGCAGCAAGATGAGTTTCTTACAAATATTATGGTTTGTTTTGATTGCCATATTATGGTCAGGATTCTTCTTTTTAGAAGGCTATGATTTTGGCATTGGCATGCAGTTTATTTTCAATTCCCGTAATCAAGATGATCGAGAAGCGCTGTATGAATCTATCGGACCTCATTGGGATGCCAATGAAGTTTGGTTAATTACTGCGGGTGGCGCAATGTTTGCAGCTTTCCCTTACTGGTACGCATCACTGTTTTCAGGATTTTACTTACTATTGTTTATTGTACTGATGGCATTGATTTATCGCGGTGTTTCCTTTGAATTTCGTGAACATATGCCTACCATTCAGGGGTCACAGTTGTGGGAACGTTTCATTGCAATTAGCTCGTTTATCGCACCATTTTTCTTAGGAATGATTTTTACTGCAATGGTATCAGGTATGCCAATGGATGCTAAGGGAAACTTGTCGGCTGGATTTTTCGATTATGTAACACCATTTACGCTTGTGGGCGGTATTGCTGTCACATTAATGAGTTATGTACATGGCTTGAATTATACACGACTGCGTATTATCGGTGATATTCGCACAAGAGCAATGGCACAATTGAAAGTTCTATATCCAATTTTGTTGGCTGGAGAAGCACTATTTGCAATTCTGCTGTTCTTCTACACGGATTTTTTCCAAACTAAATTGTTATGGACATTAATTATACTAGTGGCAATTGTTTTATCCACAGTTATTGGTTGGTATTTAACGGTTAATAAGAAAAAAGAAGTGTTCCCATTTATTTTATCTGGTTTGACTTTGGTTGAAGTCGTTATCTTAATATTCGTTGGCCTATTCCCACGTTTAATGGTAGCTAACAATCCGTTACACAGTTTAAAAATTATTAATGCATCGTCATCGCCATATACATTAAAAGTGATGTCATTTGTTGTATTAACAGCTTTACCATTGACATTAGGATATCAAATATGGAGTTTCTGGGTTTTCCGTAAGCGTATTGTAGCTGATAAGGTAGTTGAATAATAATTCTAAAAACGTTTACAATTGATTGTAGGCGTTTTTTTATTTAAGGAGAGTGTTTGGCAGGGTATTGTTATAGAGATAACAAACTATTGTTTAACACATATAAAAAATATGATAGATAAAAGACTTTTTGCGTTACCAGGTATTATTAGTTCTTTGGTAATCTTAGTTATTTTGACAGGAATTCAAGCATTTTCGATTATATTCCAGGGAGTTTTCTTGGCCCGAGCAATTGCTGATTTATGGCAAGGTAAAAGCATTGACCAAACACTTATTAATGTATTGTTTTTTGCGTTTTCTTTTTTGGTGAGACAACTATTGATTGTGTTAAAAAATAACTATATGTCGAAATTTGCTGATCGTACAGTGGAAAATTATCGTATTCAATTGTTGGCTAAGTATGCCGAAATTGGCCCTAGTATTATTAAACAATCGGGCACAGGAAATGCAGTTACAACACTAGGTGCGGGATTGGATAATGTTAAAAACTATTTTCAACTACTACTGATTAAAGTTTTTGATTTGAGTATTATTCCTTGGTTAATTCTGCTATATATTGTTTATCTTAAGTGGGAACAGGGACTATTTTTATTGCTAGTATTTCCAGTGGTTATATTGTTTTTCATCATTTTGGGCTTGGCAGCACAAAGTAAAGCTGATGCAGAGTTCGCTAATTTTAAGAACTTAAATAATCGTTTTGTAGATGCTTTACGAGGCCTGCCAACCTTGAAGCAACTAGGTTTATCGCAATCATATGGTGACGAAATTTATAATATTTCAGAAGATTATCGAAAAACAACCATGCGAACGCTGAGAATTGCGATTACATCAACATTTGCGCTTGATTTTTTTACGACTTTATCAGTTGCAATTGTTGCTGTGTTTTTAGGAATGGATTTAATGAACGCCAAAATGGCACTTTTCCCAGCGTTGACAATTTTGATTTTAGCGCCAGAATATTTTCTTCCTTTGCGTAATTTTGCTGATGATTATCACGCAACTTTGAATGGTAAAAATTCACTAACTGATGTTTTGGAAGTAATTGATACCAAAATTGTCGGTCCACAAGATGAACTTCAATTAAATAAATGGCAAGCAGAGAGTGAATTGTCATTGAACGCTGTGCAGTTTTCTTATGACTCAAAAGTCACCTTGAAAGATATTTCGTTGCACGCTAAAGGGTATCAAAAAATTGCTTTGGTTGGGGAAAGTGGTTCTGGTAAATCTACACTACTAAGTATTTTGGGAGGCTTCTTACAACCTGAACAAGGAACGATAAATATCAATGGACAGGAGATCAAACATTTAACACAACAGCAATGGCAGAAGCAGTTTTTTTATATGCCACAAACACCTTATATTTTTCATGAATCGTTACGTGATAATATTAGGTTTTACGCACCAAGTGCTAGTGACGAAGCAATCAATGAAGCTGTTGAAAAAGCAGGTTTATCCAGTTTGATTGATGAATTGCCAGCAGGGTTGAATACAGTAATTGGTGAGAGTGGGCGTCAACTATCTGGCGGGCAGGCGCAGCGTGTAGCCTTAGCAAGAATGTTGCTAGATTCATCTCGTAAAGTGCTCCTTTTTGATGAACCAACGGCTCATTTAGATATTGAAACTGAAATTGATTTAAAGAGAACGATGTCAACTATCTTGGATAAGCACTTAGTTTTTTTTGCAACACACCGGTTACACTGGTTAGATCAAATGGATTTAGTTATTGTGATACGTGACGGGCGCATTGTGGAAACTGGCGTGCCTGGTGTCTTACTAGCTGATACCAATAGTGCTTTGAATGCGCTGCGTCATGAATTGCATAAAGGTGGTCTGAAATGAAGCGATTGAAAAAATTATTATCACAAGATAGATGGATTCTTCCGTCCTTACGTCAACAAAAATCTGGCCTTTTTTGGTCGATATTTTTGAATTTTATGATTACTTTTGCCGCTGGTGCATTAATGTTTGTATCCGGATTTCTAATTTCTCGTTCTGCGCAACATCCTTCTAATATTCTCATTATTTACGTTCCAATTGTGCTGACACGTGCATTTGGCATTGCGCGTCCAGTTTTTCGTTATGCACAGCGTTTGGTGTCACACAATTGGGTATTACGTGTCGTTTCGAAAACACGTAAGCGTTTATACGAAAGTGCGGCCAGCACGGCTAGCAGTATTCGAGGACAACTGCAAACAGGTGAAGTGCTTAGTTTACTTGCTGACGATTTAGACCGTTTACAAAATCTCTACCTTAGAACGCTTTTTCCATTAGGTTCAGGTATGGTATTGTACCTTTTTCTCACAATAGCAATTGGCACAATTAATTGGTTATTCATGTTGTGGTGGTTTGTTATGTTGGCTGTTATCTTGGTTATTGTGCCATTATTGAGTTTGGCAGTGAACTATAAAGGTGTGCAACAACAAAAGAAATTACAGCAGAGTCTTTATATAGATGCAACCGATGCTATTTTAGGTTTGCAAGATTGGGTGCTATCAGGACGACAAGAAGATTTAGTACAAAATCAAGGCGAAACAATGTCAAGATTAGCTCATGTTAAGAACCAAAGTATGAAATTTGGCTGGTGGCGTGATTTTGTCATTCAAGTTTTAGTATTGATATTGACTATAACAACCTTAATGTGGGCAACCAATCAGTTTTCTGATAGTTCAAGTACAGTTAATTATATTGCGGCTTTCACACTTGCAATATTTCCTCTAATTGATAGCTTTATTGCTGTGAATCAAGGTGTAAGTGAATCCTCATTCTACGAAGATAGCATTGTGCGGTTAAATGATTTACCAGAACCAACCTTGCTACAGGAGACTAGACACACAACTAACTCAGCAGTAATTAATTTTAATCAAGTCACATTTAAGTATGGGGACAAAACAATTGTTGATAATTTGTCATTTGAAGTTCAGCCTAAAGAAAAAATTGCGTTACTTGGTCGTTCAGGCGCAGGAAAAACAACTTTATTAAAGCTTTTGGCAGGTGATATCCAATCATCTTTGGGTGAAGTGACAATCGATGAAACGCCAGTCCAGAACTTACAAGGGAGTATGTCTAGTTTGGTGGCTGTGTTGGATCAACAGGCGTATTTATTTGATACAACGATTATGAACAACGTGCGTATGGGAAATATTCATGCCACTGATGAGCAAGTTCAAAAAGTAATTGAGCAAGCTGGGTTACAGCCATTAATCAATTCCTTAACCAACGGATACTATACACAAATGCAGGAAGCAGGAACACGCTTTTCTGGTGGAGAACGGCAAAGATTTGCCTTAGCACGAATCATGCTGCAAGATGCGCCAATTGTGGTGCTAGATGAACCAACAGTATCACTAGATCCCAAAACAGAGTACGAGGTTTTATCCCAAATATTTTCAGTTCTCAAAGATCGAACGATTATTTGGGTCACACATCATTTGACAGGAATCGAAAATGTTGATAAAGTTTACTTTTTAGAGAATGGAAAATTCACGTTGAGCGGTTCACCAGCTGAATTGCATCAAACTTCAGCAAGATTTAAACAATTATTACTCATGGATCAATATTAATGGCGAAAAAAAAGCGAAGAAGATCAAAAAAAGGATTACAAAAACAGCGATTGCGTATGTTGTGTGGCTTGTTAGTTGCATTAGTTATTTTAGCCGCCATCACATCCAACACTGCGATTTATGAAAGACCTCAAAACAATCAGATCAATACAAACAGTGAAGAAGCAAAGAAGGTGGCTTGGATTAATGAGCTAGCGCCATATGCTCGTGAACTGCAAGAAAAATATGGGGTCCTGGCATCAATTAGCATTGCGCAAGCTATCTTAGAGTCTGACTGGCACACAAGTACGTTGTCAACAAAGTATAATAATCTATATGGCATTAAAGCGGATGCAGGACAAAAAAGTGCTGTATTACCAACGCAAGAGTATGTTAATGGTGAATGGATCACCATTCAAGGACGTTTTGCGGCTTATGATAGTTGGCAAGAAAGTATGAAAGCACATGCAAAACTATTGCATGATGGTACGAGTTGGAATGCAAAACAATATCAACACGTCTTGGATGCAGATGATTACGCTTCGGCTGCCAAAGCATTAACACAGGATGGTTACGCGACGGATCCTAATTACGCTAAAAAGTTAATTACAATTATTCAAACTTGGCATTTGGAAAGATTTGATGCAACAAAAAAGTAGACGTTAGTCTACTTTTTTTGTTTTTAAAATGTAAATTCATGCGGGAAAATACCCATCATTAAACTGTCATGGTATTCTCCTTCAGCAAAAAAATGTTGACGGAGAGTACCTTCAGGAATGAAACCAATTTTTTTATAAATGTGAATAGCTGCCGAATTATTCACATCAACATACAAGTAAACTTTATGCATATTCAGTACTGTGAAGGCATACTCTATTCCTGCTCTCATAGCAGCCTGTGCGTAACCATGACCTTGGAACTCTGAATGGATAATGATTTGAATTTCTGTGTGTCTGTGTAGCGTATCGATATCCATTAATTCAACAACACCGATAAAACGATCGTTCTCTTCCACAACAAAACGACGTTCAGTTTGATCTAAAATATGACGATCGTAAAGAATTTGTAATTCATCAAAAGATGTATAGGGCTCTTCAAACCATAATGCCATCACTTTACGTGAATTTTCTTGTTCGTAAATATAAGGGAGATCTCTTTTTTCAAGTGGTCTTAATTTCATAGAATGCTTCTTTCCTTCAATATGCTTTTACTGGTGATTATGCTTATTATTTTATCATTGATTATGAGGGACGTGTGCGTAAAAATGTTAGAATAACAATGGAAGCATGTTCGGAAGAGCCATTAGAGTTATTACATGAAAAATGGTAAAATAAAGGAAGTTATTTTTACAAGTAAGGACATAAAAATGCCAATTGAAACCCTAATTCAAGGAATGAATGATAAACAGTCAGAGGCTGTTCAAACCACTGAAGGACCATTATTGATTATGGCTGGCGCTGGTTCTGGTAAGACTCGCGTTTTGACACATCGTATTGCCCATTTGGTGCAAGATAAAAATGTATACCCATGGCGTATTTTGGCAATTACATTTACCAACAAGGCTGCTCGTGAAATGCGTGAACGTATTGCACAACTAGTTGATCCAGAAATTGCAAGAGAAATTTGGGTCTCAACATTTCACGCTATGGCCGTGCGAATTTTACGTCGAGATGGTGAGAGAATTGGCCTAGCACGTAATTTTACAATTATCGATACAAGCGCCCAACGCACGTTAATGAAGCGGGTTATTAACGATCTGAACTTAGATACTAATCAATATGACCCACGCACAATTTTAGGCACAGTTTCCAATGCTAAGAATGATATGTTGACAGCTAAGGCTTATGCTAAGCAGGCTGGTAATGTATATGAGGAAACTGTCGCTGAAGTGTATGCCGCATATCAAGCAGAGCTACGTCGCGCTCAGAGCGTTGATTTTGATGACCTAATTATGTCTACGATTGATCTATTCAAACAAGCGCCAGACGTTCTGGAACGATACCAAAATCAGTTTGAATACCTGCATGTTGACGAATATCAAGATACCAATGATGCGCA
Source organism: Leuconostoc mesenteroides subsp. mesenteroides ATCC 8293 (assembly GCF_000014445.1). Lineage (NCBI taxonomy): Bacteria > Bacillati > Bacillota > Bacilli > Lactobacillales > Lactobacillaceae > Leuconostoc > Leuconostoc mesenteroides. The sequence goes on from NC_008531.1 coordinate 535,648, forward strand.
ATATACGATTGTTAACTTACTAGCGAAACGTTCACGTAATTTAGCTGTTGTAGGTGATGCAGATCAGTCTATTTATGGTTGGCGTGGTGCTAACATGAATAATATTTTAAACTTCGAAAAAGACTATCCAGACGCTCACACAGTTTTGCTTGAACAAAACTATCGTTCAACCCAAAATATTTTAGATGCAGCGAATGCAGTTATCAATAATAATAATGAGCGCATCGACAAAAGCCTTTGGACTGAAAATGGCAAAGGCGATAAGATTACTTATTATCGCGCGCAAACAGAACGTGACGAAGCTAACTTTGTCTTGGCCAACATTCAAAAATCACGCCAAGAGAAGAATGCAGCATACAGTGATTTTGCAGTATTATATCGTACGAACGCGCAGTCACGTGGTATTGAAGAAGCACTTGTGAAAGCTAATATGCCATACACCATGGTTGGTGGACATAAGTTCTATGAGCGTAAAGAAATTCTTGATATCATGTCATACATGAATCTGATGACAAATCCTGCTGATAATGCGGCGTTTGAACGAGTAGTTAATGAACCTAAACGTGGTATTGGTGCAACATCGATTAATCGGTTACGGGATTTTGCCAATCGAATGAATTTGTCTTATATGGGCGCAATTGAAAATATTGAATTAGCACCAGAAATTACAGCTAAGGCAGCTTCAAAATTAATTCAGTTTGCTGAAATGATGCACAATTTGCGTCAACAGACTGAGTTTTTAACTGTGACCGAACTTGCTGAATTAGCGATGACAAAATCTGGCTATCGTCAAAAGCTAGCCGAAAAAAATGATCCTGAAAGTCAAGGTCGTCTAGAAAACTTGGAAGAATTTTTGTCAGTTACAAAGGAATTCGACTCAAAATACAATCCAGACGATCCCGAATCCGTTGATCCGATGACTGATTTTTTGAGTTCAACTGCACTAATGAGTGATTTGGATGATTTTGAAGAAGGTGACGGGGCAGTTACCTTAATGACTTTACACGCAGCTAAAGGATTGGAGTTTCCTGTTGTCTTTTTAGTTGGTATGGAGGAAGGTATTTTTCCTTTGTCACGGGCTATGATGGATGATGACCAACTGGAAGAAGAACGTCGTTTGGCCTATGTTGGTATTACACGAGCGATGAAAAAATTATATCTAACTAATGCTTTTTCACGCTTATTGTATGGTCGTACGCAAGCAAATGAACCTTCAAGATTTATTGATGAAATTTCAAGCGATTTATTGGATACACAATATGGTGGTACCTCTTCTTCGTCAAGTGATCGAGCTTTTCCATTTGATAAGAAAATGCAACGAGCAACAGCCACAACTTATAAGGCGGCCAGCCCAGTAACCAAAATGACTTCAGGAACAACCGGTGCTGATAGTACGGTTTGGCAGCCTGGTGATAAGGTGTCTCATAAAAAATGGGGAATTGGTACGATTGTTTCTGTGTCGGGATCTGCACAAGATCAAGAATTAAAAGTTGCTTTCCCATCAGAAGGGGTAAAGCAGCTATTAGCCGCTTTTGCACCAATTAAACGAGCAGAATGACAACGCTAATTATTATACGTGGCAATTCTGGTAGCGGTAAAACAACATTAGCCCATCAATTACATCGTGTTTTACCAGATAGCCTACTCATATCTCAAGATATTGTTCGTCGGGAGATGCTCAATGTTAAGGATCAGGTGGGTAACTTATCGATATCGCTAATCGAACAGTTACTTGAGTTTGGTAATCAACAAGAACAGTTTGTGATACTAGAGGGCATTTTGAAAAATAGTGTTTATGGTCCAATGATACGTAAGCAAATCCAATATTTTAGTCAAGTGGTTACTGTTTATTACCAATTATCCTTGAACGAGACAGTTCGGCGCCATTGCACTAAGCAAGTCACTGACTTTACTCCTAATGATTTAACTCGTTGGTATCAAAGGGATGACTCACTTCGCGTAGAAGGTGAAATGATTTTTGATGAGTCTGTGAGTTTGATGATGGCGGAAAAACAAATACTTACTAAAATAAATAAATATTGAGGTCGAGAATGTTACCAGATTTTACGCCAATTGAAAAATTAACAACACAAGACGCGCAACAAGAAACCGCGCGATTACAAAAGCAGCTTGTGCAATATGGCACGGCTTATTATGAAGATGACGCGCCACTAGTTGAGGACTACATTTACGATGCATTATATGCGCGGTTAGTTGCGTTAGAAGAAAAATTTCCACAATATGTGATTCCAGATTCACCAACACAGAATGTTGGTAGCGCAGATACAAAGTCTGAATTACAAAAAGTGGTACATCCTGCCCCAATGCTGTCGTTAGGGGATGTATTTAGCTTAGACGAACTTAACGACTGGGATGCAAGAACAACCAAGTCGCTTGGAAACCAAGCACCTTATAATTTAGAGTTAAAAATTGATGGCTTAGCAGTTGCATTGACCTACGTTGACGGGCAACTAGTACAAGCTTCTACGCGTGGAAATGGTATCGTTGGTGAAGATGTTACAGCGAATGTGAAAACAATTAAAGCAATACCAAAAAAACTGACTGAACCATTAACCATTGAGGTACGTGGCGAAATTTATATGCCAAAAGCTAGTTTTGCTGCTCTAAATAAGCAGCGAGAGGCTGATGGTTTAGAACCTTTTGCTAATCCTCGTAATGCTGCAGCCGGTTCCTTACGTCAATTGAACGTTAAAATTACTAAGTCACGAAACCTAGCGGCTTTTGTATACTATACGGCTGAACCTGAAATGCTAGGAGTGACAACTCAAAGTGGTGCGTTAGAACGATTTGCAGAATTAGGTTTGCCAACAGACACACACAATCGTGTCATCAATAAAATGGCCGATATTGCTGACTATATTGATGAGTATACTTCGGAGCGCGAAAGCTTGTCTTATGGTATTGATGGTGTTGTTGTTAAAGTGAATCAACTAGATTTACAGTTTGATTTAGGGAATACAGTTAAAATCCCACGTTGGGCTATCGCTTATAAATTTCCTCCGGAAGAAGCTTTGACAATCGTTTGTGACATTGAATGGACTGTTGGACGAACTGGGGCGGTAACACCTACTGCAGTTATGGACCCCGTTTTGCTAGCGGGTACAACTGTGCAACGTGCTAGTTTGCATAATCCTGATTATTTAAGGGAAAAGGATATTCAAATTGGTGATACGGTTACGCTACACAAAGCGGGTGATATCATTCCAGAAATCGGGCAAGTCATTTTAGAAAAACGTCCGACAGATAGTGAAACTTATCAGGTTCCGACAATATGTCCTGCCTGTGAATCAAATTTAGTTCACATTGAAGGTGAAGTAGCACTCCGCTGTATTAATCCATTCTGTTCAGCTCAAATTCAAGAAGGACTAACACATTTTGCGTCAAGAAATGCAATGAATATTGATGGCATGGGACCAAGAGTTGTCGGTCAACTACTAAAGGCAGGCTATATTAAAGATGTGGCGTCCATTTACCGCATAACGGTTGAACAATTACTAACTTTAGACAAGTTCCAAGAGAAATCAGCTGTGAAGTTAATTGATGCAATTAACAGTTCAAAGGAAAATTCTCTTGAACGCTTATTATTTGGCTTAGGGATTCGCATGGTTGGTGCAAAAGCGGCTCGACTGATAGCAGAAAAGTTCAGGACCTTATCAGCTGTTTCAGAAGCCTCTGTTGAAGACATCGCAAATATTAATGGTATTGGTCACACGATTGCCCAGTCAATTGTTCAATACTTTAGTACGCCAGAATCTAAGCAACTACTTGTCGAACTAGCTTCTTCCGGTGTTAACCAATCATATTTATCTGATACAGTGATTGACGAAAATTCATTTTTCTATGGCAAAAAGGTAGTCTTAACTGGTAAACTAGAACAGAGTAGTCGACCTGCTGCAACAAAATGGTTGCAAGATCATGGGGCTAACGTCGCCGGATCAGTGTCAGTGAAAACAGACTTAGTTATTGCAGGAGAAGCTGCAGGTAGCAAACTTGATAAAGCTAGTCAATTAGGTGTTACAGTTTGGACCGAACAACAGTTTGTTGATGAACAAGTAAAAGAGGACGGAAAATAATGAAGCGGATTGGTTTTCGTGGTTATATAGCGATTGTCGTTGGTATTTTGATTATCGCCGTTGGCATTTTATATTTTTTCAATGTGAATCGTGTCACACTAACAACAAGTAAAAAAACAAGTGGTGTCCAGTTGACTCAGAGCACACCAGGTCAGTACCAAACGGTGATCAAAAATGGTCGTTATTTGGTGAGTGCAGCTCGTGGTATTACGTCAACTTCTGAGACGAATAGTCTTGATGTGAAAAACTTTGAATCATCATTGCTTGATTTGGCTAAAACACATTTTAAGACGAGCAGTTATATTTTTCAAGAGGGACAATATTTGAGTTCGTCTACTGTTTCTTCATTACTTGAGCGTAAAAGTAGCAGTAATAGTGATGGATTAAATCCTGAAGATAATGGTAAGACAGATAGTTCACGTAATCCGATTTACGTTCAAACACTAACCGAACAAGATTTCATGACCAAAGATGGTGACGACCTTAAATTAGCTGGCATGGTTATCGGCGTAGCGATGAACACACAGGATGAATACCAAAAAGAACAATATGGTGCTACATATACACAAAATATTTCAGATGCTGATCGCATAGCTTATGGTAAAAAAATTGCACCAGAAATTATCAAAAAAGTTCGAGAACAAAAAGGGGTTGATTCAGATACGCCTATTGTGATTGCCATGTATGCCAATTCAAAAACAGATTCATTAGCGCCAGGTAACTTTTATGCAGAGTCTACAAGTAGTAGCGGAACTGACTTGAAAGAATGGACTAGCATTAATCAAAAGTCTATTGTTTTGCCTAAGGAATCAACTGATACATCAAGCTTGGGTTCAGAGGCTAACACATCTTTTGCTAACTTTAAAAATGATGTTTCAAATTTCTTTCCTAATATAGCTGGTGCTACGGCAGTTGCTAATTTTAAGTCAGGTACGCTTTCTAGTATGAAAGTTACAGTGACAACACAGTTCTACAGTCAAACTGAGATTGAAAGTTTTGCGACATATGTATCTCAATCGGCCTTAAAGTATTTACCAACGAATGTACCGATTCGAATAATTATTAAAGCTGCCAATGAAATGCAAGCAATTCTAATCCGTAATTCAGGTGACAAAACATTTACGACAACAATATTAGACTAAAAAAATCGACCAACTTGGTCGATTTTTTTATAGCTTGTTAATATAAATACTGTTAATCCATCCTTTAGTAGCTATTTTATACCAAACAATGTTATTATCATCGTGAATTTCTTCCGTTATTGCCACAAAATCACTATCGGAAACACTACCGATTGGCAACCCATAAGGTTCAGCATAGACTTCTATAGATTGATCGGGAAGGAAATTAACAACCGCGTTAGGCTGATTACTTTTACTTTTTTCTGCATCATTAAAATAGTTAATATTTTCAACTTCTGGAGCTGTGTCTGACAATTTCATTTGGGTAGCATCATAACGAATCCAATGATAGTCACCAATTTGATACCAAAATTGACCATTACCAGAAATAGCGCGTAATTGAGTTGCCCAAAAAGTATTTGGGTTTAAGTTTGTCGTAACGTTTGATAAATTATCTGGCTCTAGAAAAACTTGTACACTGGTTACTGTTTCGATAAACATGTTAATACGGTGTACAGCTTGCCATTCTTGTGGCCGATAATAAAGCTCTAATGACTGAGGTAGGCTACCAAACAATCCCGTCAAAGATCCTGAAGTATCGATATACTGATAATTGACGATATCTAAAATTGCGATTTCGTAAGGTGCGCCTGCTTCGCCATCTAATCTTGTTGGTTCGTGTAACTCATCACCAGTTGCTATATTTTTATAATAAACCCATACGGGCGATGTATTTGCCATAATATCCCCTTTGAATATACCTACATATTATATCACAAACAAAAAACGACCTGAAAGTCGTTTCATATCACACGTAAGTTAAATTTTATTTACAGTAACTGGTTCTGGCTTAACTTCACTAATAACAAATTCATTATGAACAATGTCAGCTTGCAAATGATGAACATCTGGGTGTTCTAAATAGAAATCGGCGATACCATCGGCAATTTTATCTTGCATGACACGACGGAGAGGTCGAGCACCCATCGCAGGGTCATAACCGAGCTCCACTAATTTCTGCTTAGCAGCAGTGCTTAAATCAATGTGCAAATCGTTGTCAGACAAGTTCTCATTCATATCAGTCAATAATAAGTCGACAATTTTTAGTAGATGATCTTGTGACAAAGGTTGGAAATCAATGATATCGTCTAAACGGTTCAAGAACTCTGGACGGAAATAATTTTCCAAACGTTGCATCAAACGATTTTGTTGATCAACTTGGGCGAATCCCACAGGTGTATTTCCTGTGTCTGTTGAACCAGCGTTAGAAGTCATAATAATGACAGTGTCTTTGAAACTCACTATGTGACCTTGTGCATCAGTTAGACGGCCATCATCAAGAATCTGTAAGAACATGTTCATTACATCTGGATGTGCTTTTTCTACTTCATCAAAGAGAACCAATGAGTAGGGACGACGGCGAACTTGTTCTGTTAATTGACCAGCCTCTTCGTAACCGACATAACCGGCAGGAGCACCAATCATTTTAGAAACGGTATGTTTTTCCATGTACTCTGACATGTCGAAACGAATCATTGCATCTTTGCTACCAAACATTTCCTTAGCTAATTGCTTGGCAGTTTCAGTTTTACCAACACCGGTCGGCCCGACAAATAGGAATGATCCAATTGGACGACCAGATTTTGTTAGACCAATACGATTACGGCGAATCGCCTTGGCTAGTTTTTCTACTGCCTCATCTTGACCAATTACATGTTTCGATAAGTTTTTATCCAAATCTTTTAGTTGATTAGCCTCGTTTTCTTTTAAAGCTCCAACAGGAATATCAGTTTTATCTTCAACAATTTTTAATATATCTTGCTCTGTTACTGTTTGTGGCTTTGACATCTCGGGGTGAGCCTCGACTTGTGCCTTTTGTGACTCAAGTTGGTTTACCTGATCACGCCAATAGCTTGCTTTTTCAAAATCTTCTTTATCAATTGCTTCTTGCTTTAATTTATCAGCTGCTTCGATATTCACTTGAATAGTTTTGGGGTCCGCAACTTTCATTGTCAAATTTTTACGTGAGCCAGCTTCATCAAGTAAATCAATTGCTTTATCCGGTAGGAATCTTTCTGGAATGTAACGATCAGATAGTTCAACAGCTGCTTGAAGGGCAGAATCACTGAATGTAACATAGTGATACTTTTCATACCGTTCACTAATTCCTTCTAAAATCGTGATAGTTTCTTCTTTAGAAGGTTCTTCGACTTGCACTGGCTGGAAACGACGGGCAATAGCACCATCTTTTTCAATTTTTCGATACTCATTTAAAGTTGTTGCACCGATTAATTGGAACTCACCACGAGCTAGGGCAGGCTTCAAAATATTACCTGCATCCATACCACCTTCAGCATTTCCGGCACCCATAATTTCATGAATTTCATCAATGAACAAGATGACATCATCGCTGTTCGTAACTTCTTTCATTAATTCACGCATCCGTGCTTCGAATTGACCACGCATGCTCGTACCTTGAACTAAGGCCGACATTTCCAAACGAATAACTTCTTTATGCTGTAACTTTTCAGGCACCTTTCCAGCTACAATAGCTTGCGCTAGGCCTTCAACAATAGCTGTTTTACCAACACCAGGTTCACCAATTAGTACTGGATTATTCTTTGTACGACGATTTAAAATTTCAATTGTGCGAGCAACTTCGTTATCTCGACCAATAACAGGGTCGAGCTTTCCGTCGCGAGCTTGTTTGGTTAAATTAATACCAAACTCATCAAGTAAGCGTCTTTTTTTATTACCATTATTATTTTTTTGTGCTTGTGTATTTTGTTGTCCTTGTGCTTGCGCCATTTGTTCATTCATTGCGCGAAACATTTCATCTAAATTACCAAAACCAAACGAATCTTGTTGTGCCATATCTTTTACTTAGTGTGAAGCACCATGGAATACAGTTATTGCATTTCACCATAGTATTGCACACGATTCCTTTCTGTAGGTTATGCTTTAATTATAGCACGATTTAAGAAAAATGCAATTAAAATTAGCACTCTTTAAAGTAGAGTGCTAATTTTAAAAATGTTATACTGTCTATGAGGTGAATTATGGATTATACACAAGCATTAAATGATTTGCGTGATGGGAAAATAGACGAAATTGAAGTGACACCAGCAGTATTTCCGGAATTTCAAAAGGCATGGGCAAATTTCGCATATCAGAATACTATTCGTGGTATTGCTCACGCTCACGGTAAAGTTACATATGTTCGCTCAAATTGATGTGCGAATTAAACCAGTTTTATGCTACAATATTATAAGTTAAGTAAAATTTAAATGTGTTGCAATTGCAGTCGTAACACGATAAGGGGCAGTACAGTGGCATTTTCATTTGGACAAAAAAATGTTGGTATCGATCTGGGTACCGCTAACACATATGTATATATCGAAGGTCGTGGCATCATATTGCGTGAACCATCAGTAGTTGCGCGTAATACACAAACCAATGAAGTCGTTGCTGTAGGTTCTGAAGCTAAAGACATGTTAGGCCGAACACCTGCAAGTATCGCTGCTATTCGTCCGATGCGTGACGGTGTTATTGCCGATTATGATACAACCGTTGCAATGATTCGTTACTATTTGCAAAAAGCACTTGGCGGACGTATTGGCAAACCTTATGTAACGATTGGCGTACCTTCAGGTGTAACAGCTGTTGAAAGACGTGCTGTTATTGATGCTGCTCGTGTTGCTGGCGCGCGTGACGCTTATGTTATAGAGGAGCCTTTTGCCGCAGCGGTTGGTGCTGGGTTACCAGTTATGGATCCTACTGGATCAATGGTTGTTGACATGGGCGGCGGAACGACTGATGTTGCGACAATTTCATTAGGTGGAATTGTTTCAAGCCGTTCAATCCGTATAGCCGGAGACAAGTTGGACGAAGCAATTGCTAATTTTGTTCGTAACAAATATAATGTTACCATTGGTGAGCCGACAGCTGAAAGACTCAAAATCGAAATTGGTGCTGCATCACTTGCTTTAGCACGTACCTTACCAAATGCTACGGTCAGAGGTCGTGACTTATTGACTGGTTTGCCTAAGACAATTGATGTTACCGCTGAAGATGTAGCCACATCAATTCAAGAACCAGTGCAAGAAATCGTGGCAGCTATTCGTGAGACGTTGGAATCGACTCAACCGGAGTTAGCTGCAGATGTTATTGATCACGGTATGATTTTGACCGGTGGTGGAGCATTATTGCGCGACATTGAAAAAATTATTCAGGATGCAACTAAGGTACCAGTTTTAATAGCTAACGAGCCATTAGATGCAGTTGCTATTGGTACTGGTGAGGCGTTGAAATCTATTGATGTCATGCGACAAAAGTAATGGTAGTTTAAAATAGCGTGGCGCTTGCGCTACGCTATTATTTATTTTCAAGAATTAATGTCAAATAAAAGTTTCTAAGTAAAACAAGGTAGCATACCATTGAAAGTAGATGAAACTGTCAACTGTTTTTAGAAGTGGTAACTGGCTTTTTGGGGAAATACATGAAAAAAATATTTTCATCACGCACGTTGGTATCAATAATTGTTGCGTTTATAGTAATTGTAAGTTTAATTGCAGGATCAAATTGGTGGGCCAAGAGAACGAATACGCCACCTTTTTTACAGCGGTTTGGGAATGATTTAGCGGGTGGCGTTAGTCGTATTATTGCTGTTCCAACGACTGCCGTTGGGCGTACAGCAAATAGTATTAGTAACCTGTTAGATACATTTGAAGAAAACAAGCGGTTGAAATCTAAGATTGATGAATTTGCTCAAGACAAGGTTCACCTACAAACAGTTGAAGAAGAGAACAAATCTCTGAAGCAACAATTAAAACTAAAAGCCACATTGACAGACTATAAAACAGTTTCGGCTGTGACCATTAGTCGTTCACCGACAACATGGCAGTCACAATTAGTTATCGATGAAGGATCCAATTCAGGTTTGAAAAAAGGGATGCCAGTGCTTGCAGGTGCCGGAATTATTGGCCGTATTAGTGAAGTAAACACAACTAATTCAAAAGTGGCTTTGATTTCTGATACTAGTTCCGATGCCAATAGATTTGCGATTAAAATTAAGGGTGATGATGGCGATGTTAACGGCATTGTAACAAGTTTTAACCGTGAGAAAAATCAACTAATTATGGGGCAAGTTACGTCAAATAATAAAATCAGTAAAGGTGATTTAGTTGAAACTTCTGGCCTCGGTGGTGTTATTCCAGCAGGATTGTACGTTGGTAAGGTTGCTAGTGTCACGACGGATGATTATGGTTTATCCAAGAAAATATACATTGAACCTGCGGCTGATCTAGGTAATATCACCACAGTTATGGTTGCAATTTCACAGATAGGAGCAAATTAATGGCATTTTGGCAATTGACGAGATTGCGTGTAATTTATCCTGTGTTATTATTTTTGATACTGTTTGTTGATGGAACATTCATGTCTAGTATGGGGGGGTTATTTACACAATTTCCTTGGCATATTTTACCCACTTTGACACTTGGTTGGCTCTTTTTGGGTGTCCAATTTGATGTTGAAAACGAGTTACCTTTATGGTTTTATATTGTGGTCATTGGTATATTGTTTGATATGTACTACACTGGTATTTTTGGTACATATACTTTTGCATTTATTGCCGCGGTAGCTGTGATGAAGCAACTGCATAAAGTGCTAGATGAGCGTCTAGTAAGTGGCTTGCTTTTATATTTAGCTGGCTTGCTTATTTACCTACTGATTTCTTATGTTAGTGGATTTGTTACTGGAATTGCTAATGTTAGTATGTTATCGTTTTTATTGTACGAGGTATTGCCAACAGTAATTTTAAATCTAGTTTTTGCGGCTGCATCATATTATCCCGTATGGTCTTTATTTCAGTTTCTGCGTTGACAAGTTATCTTTTTATAGTATAATTATGACCATATAGTAAAACGTTGAGTAGAAGAGTAGTTCATTTTAAATTTAGAAGAGAATTTGCGGTTGCTGTGAGCAAATAGTTAAATTGAACGAAACACATCTATGAGTATAAAGCTGAACAAAGTAAGCTTTGTCGGAAGTGTCCGTTATCACATAACAGTCTTTGACTTATTGAGATGCTACTAGTGATAGTAGCATAACAAAGAGGTGGAACCGCGATGAAACGCCCTCTAAATACATTTCTTGTATTTGGGGGCGTTTTTAATTGGTTAGAAGACTGGTGGAGAACTTTTGTGTGAGCAAAAGTTGAATTCGAGGTGGAACCACGCTTTTGCGTCCTCTTGCAGTAGAAATACTGTAAGAGGATTTTTTCGTTTTATAAATACATTATAAATGTGATTGTTCTTTCTCGTGAAAATATATGAGTTATAAGTGCAATTCAACAAAGGAGTTTCAATTATGAGTTATCTAACTACAATTCTTCCCAGTTTATTGGCTGGACTAAAAACGACGCTAGGGGTGTTCTTCCTAACAATCATTGGATCTGTACCATTGGGAATTTTAGTATCCTTAGGGATGAAATCACCTTACTTTACAATACGTTGGTTGATTAACGGTTATATCTGGATTATGCGTGGTACGCCGTTACTTTTACAATTGATTTTTATCTACTATGGTCTTGGAATGATGGGTATAGCATTTCCACGATTTGAAGCTGCTATCATAGCGTTTATTATCAATTATGCAGCCTATCTTGCTGAAATTTTCCGTGGTGGACTACAATCAGTCCCAAGAGGGCAATATGATGCTGCTAAAGTACTTGGCTTTAGTAAAATACAAACATTTTTTAAAATAATTTTGCCACAAGTAATCAAGATTGTTGTTCCTTCATTTGGTAATGAAGTGATTAACTTGGTCAAGGACACTTCTTTAGTTTATGTTATTGGCTTAGGTGACATCTTGCGAGCAGGAAATATTGCGGCTAGTCGTGACGTCACTTTGATGCCATATCTATTAGTTGGATTGATATATTTGATTATGACGGCGGTTGTCACATTATTATTGCGCCGTAGTGAAACAGTTTTGAATACATGGAGGTAATTTAATGTTAGAAATCAAAAACTTAACTAAAAAATACGATCAAAATGTGATCTTTAAATCCTTGAATTTAACAGTACATGATGGTGAAGTATTAAGCATTGTCGGCCCATCTGGTATTGGTAAAACAACCTTAATTAAAATTATGGCAGGATTAGAAACTGCAGACGATGGCGAAATTATTTTAAATGGTGAAAACATCGATATTAAAGGTGAAAGCTCCGATACGAATATTGGCATGATTTTCCAAGATTTTAATCTATTCCCAAACTACACAGTCATTGACAATATCACGTTAGCACCTATTAATGTTAATAAACAGTCTTCATCAAAGGCCGTTGAACAAGGGCAGGAGCTTTTGGAATCCTTAGGCATGTTAGATAAAGCTAATTTGTTTCCCTATCAATTATCTGGTGGTCAAAAGCAGCGCGCAGCAATTGCACGTGCACTGGCCATGAACCCGAAAATTTTGGCATATGATGAACCTACAAGTGGATTGGATGAAGCATCGACACACCAAGTCGCTGATGTTGTTAAAACGCTTAAGAAACGTGGTGTAACACAAGTTATTATTACGCACGATCAGCCATTTGCTGAAATGGTTTCTGATCGCGTGTTTGATTTTGCAACGGAGGTAAAACGCTAATGCCAAGCATGAAAAAGAAGATTGTTGTTAATAGTATTGTTGGTATTTTATTTATCGCACTGGTCGTTATGGCAGCTCTCTCTTTATCTAATAATTCCCAAAAAAGCAAAAGTACAGAACAGACAGTAGTGAAAACAGATCAATGGTCACGAATCAAGAGGGAAAAGCAAATTACGATTGGTCTAGATGATACATTTGTTCCAATGGGATTTCGCGATAAATCGGGTAAATTAGTAGGATTTGATGTTGATTTGGCAACCGCTGTGTTCAAGAGTTTGGGTATCAAGGTAAAGTGGCAACCCATTGATTGGTCAATGAAAGAAACAGAATTAAATACCGGAAACATTGATGCTATCTGGAACGGTTATACAATTACAGATGACCGGAAAAAGAAGGTTGCTTTTTCAACACCTTATCACAAGGCAACGCAAGTGCTTGTTACTTTAAAGAAAAGTAACATTAATAAGTTTTCTGATATGCAAGATAAAGTATTGGGCGATCAAACAGCTTCAAGTGGTGATCAAACTTTTGCACAGTATCCTAAAGTTTTGAAACAATATGTTAAAGATCAAAAGGTTATTGGCTATGATACATTTGACAAAGCATTCAATGATTTGAATGCGAGTCGCATTGATGGGTTATTGATTGATGAAGACTATGCACGTTATTATGTTGCGCATCAGTCTAACCCAAATGATTACACAATCACAACAGGTGGTTTCCCAGTAAATGACAATGCAGTTGGCTTCCGCAAAGCAGATAAAAAATTACGACAAGCAGTAAATAAAGAATTAAAAACTTATAAAAAAGACGGTCGTTTACAAAAATATAGTACGAAATGGTTTGGTAATTGACACATACTTTAGCAGCACCGTAATGGTGCTGCTTTTATGTTAGAATGGTATTAATAGTTTTTGTTGCGCTGGGGAGGGCAGTATGCTTAGGACATCTTTTTGGATTGTTATATTAATAGCATTGGTTATCAATACAATTATTTCATTTATTGCTGTTTTTCGGCAAAAACGTGAAATTGCTACAATTTGGGCATGGATGCTTGTGCTTTTGTTGTTACCTGTTGTAGGATTTGCCATCTTCTTTTTGGCTGGTAGTCGTATTTCTAGTAAAAAGATATTTCGCCTACGGACCCAAGAACAACGTGGTTTAGATCAGATTGCTTTAAATCAAAAAAAACAGTTACAAGATATTGAGAACTTACTTCCTATTCCATACAGTGCAACAGAATTGTTGAAATTATTTTTATCATCTGATCGCGCAGTTTTGACACGTGGTAATAAAATTACAATTTTTAGTGATGGACAAAAAAAGTTTGATAAATTATTCTCAGATATTAGGGCTGCAAAGGAACATATTCATTTAGAATATTTTTCTATTTTTGATGATAAAATAGGACATCAGCTAGTTGACCTATTAACTGAAAAAGCTGGTGAAGGTGTTGAAGTTCGCGTTATTTACGATCAGTTTGGTTCTCATGGACAACATCCTAAAATGTATAGACAATTACGTGCAGCTGGGGGTGTTGCTGTACCGTTCTTAATGCGACGCTTTCAGCTACTAACTTTGCGCTTCAACTTCAGAAATCACCGTAAAATTGCTATTATTGATGGTAAAATTGGATACATCGGCGGATTTAATGTCGGTGATCAATATATTGGTGAATCTAAAAAATTTGGTTATTGGCGTGATACTCATACTCGAATTATTGGGGATGCAGTATTATCATTGCAAAGTCGATTTTTAATGGATTGGAACGCCACCGCTGAAGGTAGAGAGTTATTGACCCAGACGACAAAGTACTTCCCTGAAAACTTCTCGTTACCAGGGAAGTCTATGGTTCAAATTGTTTCCAGTGGTCCTGATGACGATATGAAGCAGATCAAACAAGGTTACATGAGAATGTTTTCTTCTGCCCGTGAGAGCATAAGTATTCAAACCCCTTATTTCATTCCGGACGGTCCTGTGTTAGAAACGCTTGAAGTTGCTATTTTATCCGGGGTTAAGGTGAAATTAATGATACCTAATCAGCCCGATCATCCTTTAGTTTATCGGGCAACAGAATATTATGCTCAAGAATTAATTGATCTCGGCGCGACAGTTTACCGCTATGATGGTGGTTTTTTACATAGCAAGGTTGTGATCATTGATAACGAGGTAGCAACTGTCGGGTCAGCTAATATGGATATCCGTTCATTTTCTCTTAATTTTGAAGGCAACGCATTTATATATGATCCGGACTTTGCAGCTGATCTAGAAGATTTATTTGAGCAAGATGTATTAAAGTCCACAAAATTAACAATGGAATATTTTGAGAAACAGTCTGCCTGGATGAAGTTTAAGCAAAAGTTTAGTAGACTTTTCTCACCAATACTATGAAAAAAACAATTATTAATCACGGCGCGAATCTTGTGATTCTGCCAACCACACAATTTAAAACATTGCACATCGCCGTTGATTTTTCAACAGCAGTTGAGCCTGAGAACATTAGTGCACGTGCATTAGTGTCTTATTTGACTGCTGTTAGCTCGGCACGTTATAAAACACAACAACAAGTGGCGCAAAAAACAATTGATTTGTATGGTGCCCAATATCAAACTGATGTTTTCCGCATTGGTCAAACGCATCATGTACGCTTTACTTTGCAAATACCAGCACCCACCTACATAGTGGGTGGAAAACAGCTTCTGACCGAAGCTTTTGATTTTTTACGCGAGATGATATTTAATCCTTTGACGGAGAATCATGCATTCAATGAACAAGTATTTGCCAATGAGCAGCAAAGCCTAATTAATGAACTTGCCAGCGTTAAAGATGATAAAAGTCGTTACGCGGTGGCTAAACTTCGTGAAATAACCTATGATAAATCTGGCATGCGTGTATCCGCTAGTGGTAATGAAGAGACTGTTGCTCATTTAAATCCATCTGGTGTTTATCAAGCTTATCAGAACATGATCAACGACGATGCTATGAATATCGTTGTGCTTGGTGATATTAATCAACAGCAAATTATTTCATTGTTAGAGAAGTGGCCGATTGTGCCACATCAAGCTAAGGAAGAAAAAGAGCCATTTTATAGGCAAGCCTCTCGATTACATCTTAGTGAATTAGTTGAGCATAAAACTTCGATTAATCAGGCTATGCTTACCATGGCTTATCAATTAAATGTTAAACCATTTGATGATCAGCGTTTTGCTGTTATGGTCATGAATTCGTTGTTGGGTGGTACGCCACTATCAAAATTATTTATGAATGTGCGCGAGAAGGAGTCACTAGCATATAGCATCTATTCTCGTTGGCAACATGATACTGGATTTTTAACTATTGCGGCTGGCTTGGATACTACAAAAGTGCGTCAGACTGACACGATGATACAAGAACAAATTAAAGCCGTTCAAGAGGGCGACTTTGACAATCAAACAGTTGATGCGATTAAGATGAGCTTAATTAGTGATTACTTAAGTCAACGTGACTCACCTGCAAGTCAAATGGAAGTTGCTTTTTCTCGATTACTCACAAGAAGAGAAACGAGTGAACAGGAATGGATTGATCGCGTTAAGTCTGTGACTGCTGACGATATTCAAAATGCTGCTCAAAAGATATCGCTTCAAAGTCGTTATATATTATTGCCTGAGGTCTAATATGAAAACAAAACATTATCTAAAGCTAAAAGAAGATGTGATTACAGAAACGTTAGATAATGGTCTGTCAATAGTGATGGTTCCGAAGTCTAATTACCATAAAACTTTTGCTGTGTTAACAACGGCTTATGGTGCGTTAGAGCAAAAATTTGCTATCGATGATGCACAACCAATTCAGATTCCTGCTGGCACAGCACATTTTCTGGAGCACAAACTATTTGAAAAAGAAAATGAAGATGCATTCGCAAGATTTGGTGAATTGGGGGCTGATGCTAATGCATTTACCAATGCTTATCAAACAAGTTATCTGTTTTCAACTACTCAAAACTTAATACCAGCCTTAACACATTTATTAGATTTTGTTCAAACGCCTTATTTTTCAAAACAAACAGTAGAAAAAGAACAAGGAATTATTGGGCAAGAAATACAAATGTATGATGATGACCCTAATTGGGCACTCTATATGGGATTGTTAAATACATTATATCCTGACTCGTCAATTGCTAAAGATATCGCTGGAACCCGTGAAACGATTGCAACCATCACACCTGAACTACTATACGCTATTCATTCTGCATTTTATCAACCTACACAGCTGACACTACACATTGTGGGGCATTTTAATCCTGAAGAAATATTAGCAGTTGTTAAAGATAATCAATTCAAAAAAGATTTACGTCCTAAAAAGTTAACCCGTTTCCAGGAAAAAAATTTACCAGCAAAAGAACAACAATCAGAACGCTACTTTAATGTTTCGCGTCCTAAAGTTGCCTTTGGTATCCGACTTGATCAGAATCAGGTCGCTGGTATAGAAGCAACCAAACGTATTTTAATTGCTGATATTTTGGATGATTTATTGTTTGGCGAGCAAACAGATTGGTATCAGAATTTATATAGTCATGGTATTATTGATACAGAATTTAACACATCATTTGATATTATAAAACATTATCAGTATGTGAGTTTTTTTGCGGAAACGGACGATTATGACATTCTGACGCAAGAAATTCAAAGTCAAATTGACGATTATCAAAATGTTTTAGAAAACCAACAAAATGCTTTTGAGTCACTACGAAGAGCTACAGTTGGCGAGGGGATCCAGAAATTGAATTCCTTAGAAAATATGGCTTTGCAAGGTGATGATGTCTTGTTTGGAACTAATCTTTTTGATAAGATAGAGTTGTTACAAGATTTAACATTTGATGACATTCTTGTAACAGCGGATAAAATATATCGAAATGCTACGTTGCAACGATTTGTGTTGCATAAGTAGTCTTGTGGGCTATTATGAATGAAACTTTAACAAATCAAATAGGCGAGCAACTTAAGGCTGCTCGCTTAGAAAAACAATTATCATTGGATGATATCCAAGAAATTACAAAAATCCAACGCCGGTATTTATCAGCTATTGAAGAAAACAATCTTAGCGTTTTACCTGGTGATTTTTACGTTCGTGCTTTTATTCGGCAATATGCATTAGCTGTTGGGTTACATCCCGATGAGTTATTAGGAGAAACAAAACCAATTTCTATGTCTCGAACTAGCGACTTGAGCCGGGCACACAGGGATAATGATGGTATTGTTCGTGCTGGGATAGATAATACCCCAACAGCAAGATCACGGTTGGCAAACTCTATGCCAACAATTGGTTTAGGGCTATTGATTCTTGTGGCTTTAATAGTTATTTGGTTTGTATTGACACACATAGGAACCAATTCTCAACAGACATCTAACGGCGGTAATATCTCTGTTTCTACTTCTGAGGTTTCCAAATCCTCTAGTAAATCATCAGCATCGAAGTCATCTGCTTCTAGTTCCAGTGAGGAATCCTCGATACTTGATTTAGGTACACCAGAAACAAATACAAGTTTGCAGACGACAATCTATAATTTGTCTAATGAAAATACTAAAAAGCATACAGTTGTTATAACAGCAAAGAACACAGGTACTTCAGTTAAGGTCAATGATGCTAGTAGTAACATTTTACTAAATGAAACATTGGCTAGTGGCAGTAAAACAGTAGAAATTCCATCGGGAACAACGGCATTTAATCTACAATTTTCTAATGTTAATAATGCTTCAGTTACAGTTGATGGACAAAATGTCGAAGTAAGTGGTGCAACAACATCATTTTGGAATGTGCTTTTTAATCTCAATAAATAAAGGATGTATCATGAATTTACCCAATAAACTAACTGTTTTCAGAATTATTTTAATTCCAGTATTTATTTTATTGCTGACAGTACCATATGCTTGGTCTAATATCAGCTTTTTAGGAGCAACCATGCCCGTTAATTGGTTGATTGCCGCTGTTGTATTTGCAATAGCCTCTGCAACTGACTTCTTGGACGGTCAGATAGCTCGTAGCCAGCATTTAGTTACCAATTTTGGAAAGTTTGCGGATCCTTTGGCTGACAAACTTTTGGTTATGACAGCGTTGATTTTCTTAACGAGCTTCAATGTTGTCCCAGCTTGGATGACTGCGGTTATCGTTATTCGAGAGTTAGCCGTTACAGGTTTACGTACACTAATTGTTGAAAACAATGGCAAGGTTTTGGCAGCACAGATGCCAGGAAAGATAAAAACATTTTCACAAATGTTTGCTATTTTCTTCTTATATATTCACAACGCGCCATTTTCCATTATTAATTTTCCTATTGGGGATGTCTTATTGTGGGTTGCTGTTATCTTTACAATTTATTCTGGTATCGATTATTTTTGGCAAAATAGAAATGTCTTTTCTGATGGTATGTAAGGAACTAAAAGCGCTTTTAGCGCTTTTTTCGTATAATCAAGAAGAAAGCAAACAGAAACGAACAAATGTTCGAAAAGCACTTGCTTTTGACTCGCGAAAAAGGTACACTAATCAAGTAAGATAAAAGGAGTTAGCCGCAATGGTAGCAAAGAAAACGACTAAAAAAGACGATCAAGCAAAGAAAGATGGTCGTCGAGCCGCGCTAGATGAAGCGCTAAAGAAAATTGAAAAGAACTTTGGGAAAGGTTCAGTGATGACGTTAGGAGATAACGCGCTAACGCAGATCGAAACGATCCCTTCTGGTTCTGTTAAAATTGATGTTGCTTTGGGTGTTGGTGGCTATCCCAAGGGGCGTATTATTGAAGTATACGGTCCAGAATCATCAGGTAAAACAACCATCGCACTTCATGCAGTTGCTGAAGTTCAAAAGCAAGGCGGAACGGCTGCCTATATTGATGCTGAAAATGCTTTGGACGTTAAATATGCTGAAGCCCTCGGCGTTAAAAAAGACGAATTACTTTTGTCACAACCGGATACAGGCGAACAGGGATTAGAAATTGCTGATGCTTTGGTACAATCAGGTGCCGTAGATATGATTGTTGTTGACTCAGTTGCTGCATTAGTACCTCGTGCCGAAATCGAAGGTGAAATGGGTGATGCGCACGTTGGATTGCAAGCTCGTTTAATGAGTCAAGCACTACGTAAGTTAGCAGGAACCCTGAACCGAACGGGAACAATTGCTATTTTCATCAATCAAATTCGTGAAAAAGTCGGCGTAATGTTTGGAAACCCAGAAACTACACCCGGTGGTCGTGCACTAAAGTTTTATTCGACAGTACGTTTAGAAGTTAGACGTTCAACACAAATTAAAGACGGTACTGATGTCACTGGTAATTTGACAAAAGTTAAAATTGTTAAAAACAAGGTGGCTCCACCATTCAAAGTTGCTGAAGTTGATATTATGTATGGCCATGGTATTTCACAAACTGGTGAAATTCTTGATCTCGCTGTTGATCAAGATATTATCGACAAAGCAGGTGCATGGTATGCTTACGAAGGTGAACGAATTGGTCAAGGGCGTGAGAAAGCTAAAGACTATTTGGATGATCCTGAGCATGCCGCATTGCGACAAGAACTATATGTCAAGGTGCGTCAAGCATATGGTATTGATTCTAATGCGAATGGTACTGCCGTTTCAAATACGGAGGCTCAAGCAGAAAAATCTGATGAGCAAATTAATCTGCCGGATTTGGATACAACGACTGATGATTCTTTAACGGACGAACCAATTGTATAAATTACGTAAATATTGAGAAAAACGTTAGGTCGTTTTTCTTTTTTTTGTTACAATGCAAGTATAGAAACGCATGGAGATAGACATGACTAAGATACTTGTTGTTGATGATGAAACGGCAATTGCAACGCTGCTGCAATACAATTTGCAACAGAATGGTTACGAAGTAACAGTTGCATCGGATGGTTTATCCGCTTATCAAAAGGCAAAAGAGCAACAATTCAATGCAATATTGTTGGATCTAATGCTGCCAGAAATGGATGGCATGACCGTTTTAAAGCAGTTACGTCAAGATAAAGTTAGCACACCAATAATTTTGGTGACTGCAAAAGGGGATGAGTTTGATCGTGTGCTTGGCTTAGAATTAGGTGCAGATGATTATATCACTAAGCCTTTCAGCCCTCGAGAAGTTGTAGCAAGACTAAAAGCTGTATTACGTCGTTCACAAGTTAGTACAGATACCAACAAAACGGACGAAATGGTTATTTCTATACAAGATTTGCTCATCAATGATAGCAAAAAAACAGTTATGAAAGAAAATATTGTTTTGTCCTTAACGCCACGGGAATATGATTTATTATTATATTTTGCACAGCGATTGGGACGTGTAATTGATCGTGAAACAATTTTGACGGCTGTGTGGGGATATGAATATACTGGCGAAAGCCGTATGGTAGATATGCATATCAGTAACTTACGAGATAAGATTGAGTCAAATCCAAAGGCGCCTAAAATATTGAAAACAGTTCGCGGATTTGGATATACTATGACGAATTAGTGTTTTCATAAGACATATGTGGCGTTATTATAGTAAATGGCAAACTGTAGACATAGCGTCGGAGGTGAGCCATTTTTGTTTTTGTAAATTTTTCTTTACACGCATTTACAAGAATGCGACCAAATTGTGGCGTGTTTCATAACATAACTCCCGTAATATATAAGTTGTAAACAAGGAGCGGCACCCAAGAGCCTCTACTACAACCTTGTTTCACTACATATTTCTAAGGGAGAAATCTTCATGAACAAAAAGATTGTAGGAATTATTGGTGGTATAGTGGTCATTGCGGCTGGAATAGCCTTGTATACTTCTGCTAATGATAAGTCCAGCGATAATAAAACAAGTACGACGTCATCTTCTAATGTTAGTGGAAAAGTGTTATCGTTAGGATCAACAGCATTACAGCCTTTAGCAGAGCAAGTTGCTAAGTCATTCCAAGAGAAAAATCCTAATGTAACAATTACAGTGCAAGGTGGTGGATCGGGTGCCGGGTTAAGTCAAGTATCTGATGGATCAGCACAAATTGGTAACTCAGATGTGTTTGCTGAAGAAAAAGATGGTATTGACGCCACTAAACTAGTGGATCATAAAGTAGCTGTGGTTGGTATTGCGCCAGTTGTGAATAGTGATGTGCAGATCACGAGTTTAACAAAAGAACAGTTGCGTAATATTTTTACTGGTAAGGTAACAAATTGGAAAGAAGTTGGTGGTAACGATGAAAAAATTGTCGTTATCAATCGTGCAACTGGGTCAGGAACACGGGCTGTTTTTGAAAAAAATATCTTGGACGGTCAGGATGCTGTACAAGCGACCGAACAAGATTCCAATGGCACGGTGCAAAAGATTGTCAAAACAACACCAGGATCGATTTCGTACCTGGCATTTGCTTACCTCGACTCTGACGGTATTAAGGCACTGGACTTAAATAAAGTTCATCCTAATAAAAAAAATGTTGAAGATAATTCATGGCCAATTTGGGCTTACGAACACATGTACACTAAGGGGAAGCCAACTGGGGCTACTAAGTCATTCTTAGAGTACTTCACGACCAAAGAGGTTCAAAAAAATATTGTACCTAAGCTAGGATACATTGGATTAACAGATATGAAAGTCACTCGCGATGCAAGTGGTAAAGTGACAGATAAATAAGTATATTTGATAAGGACAAGCAGAGTGCTTGTTTTTTTGTGCGTTACCGTTATGCAAATTCAAAACCATGATAGAATAAACTTATGAAGAAAAGAATTGGCAAAATAACCAGTATATATAGTCTAAATATTTTATTATTATTTATAGTAACTCGAGTGATCCACGTGTCTCATAATCAGCTCTACATATTAGTTATTATATTTTTTGTTGTAGCTAATTTTGAAGTATGGTTTTTAAATTTTTGGCAAAATAAAGAAACAGCAGAATTAACAATTATGAAGAATAGAATGATTGCTACTTCAGCTGGAGAAACACCACGGGGTGTTTTAGCAGAACCAACATCTCCATACTACGAATTATTAGAACATTCAATGAATTACAAAGTTATGTTCGCCATTCGCAATATAGTGCCAATCGTGAAATAAATAATTATCAGACATTATTGGCCAGCTTACCAGTTGGGGTCATTAATGTTAGTCGTCATCATATGATAGATGTTTTCAATCAAACCGCTGCCGATATGCTTGGTGTAGAGATGCCAGAAGTACCAATTTTAGACAGTTTAGTGATTCGTCAGTTTACTTTGTCAGAAATCATTAATCATACCTTTAATACCAATCAAAGGCAGCATTCCATTTTGAACTTGATGATTGATGGCGAGGCGCGACAATATGACGTTAGCACATTATTTCATCAATCTGGATCAAATGCAGAAGTGATGGTTATGTTGTATGATTTGACAGAGGTATTGAAATTAGAGCGCATGCAAGCCGATTTTTTGGCAAATGCTTCGCATGAGTTTAAAACACCGTTGACTGCAATTACAGGATTTGTTGAGACGTTACAGGGTGACGCAGGGGCGGACGAAGAAACGAGAACCCAATTTTTGCAAATTGTGGCGGATGAGGCAAAACGTTTGTCAGCACTGGTTAATGACATATTGTCTTTGTCACGTATGCAACACAAAGTGGATGAAAAAATATCTAATTTGGAAATTTCAGCCATTGTTGAACAACAATTAGAAAAAATTGATACTAAAACGATTACGGTACACAATGATATTGCGCCGGACTTTAGTGTGTCAGGTATTGCTAGTGATGTGTCTACTATCGTCCAAAATTTATTAACTAATTCGGTTAAGTATAATAAAATAGACGGTGAAGTTTGGATATCAGCATATAAAGACACGCAACAATGGCAAATAAAAGTCAGTGATTCGGGTATTGGTATTCCGTTAAATCAGCAGTCTCGTATATTTGAGCGTTTCTATCGTGGTGACGAATCAAGACAACGTAAAATAGCAAGTGGTACTGGATTGGGGCTCGCTATTGTCAATGAGATTGTGAACCAACATAATGGGGAAATCAATATTAAATCACAAGTAGGTGTCGGTACGACAATCAGTGTTATTCTACCCTTGTAGAAACGCGTCAAAACATTAAAATTGATGTTTTTTTGTATGAAAACATCATGCTCTTTACACAATCTTTACATAAAAGCGTTTTGACATTTACATAGGTTTAAGATAATAAATATGTAGTAGTAAATCTTGGGAGGCATTAACATGTCGAAATCATATCGCGGTTCAATCGTATTCACGATTGTAGCCGTGGCAGTTGCTGCAGCGCTTGGAACAGCGTATGCAATGCGCGATAAAAGTGCGTCAAATACGTCGATCACTGCAGTTGGGTCAACGGCTTTACAACCGCTGGTTGAAGCTGCTGGCGAGGAATACGCTAAAGACAATATTGGTACCTTCATCAACGTTCAAGGCGGTGGAACAGGTACAGGGTTAAGTCAGGTGTCGCAAGGCGCTGTTGACATTGGTAATTCTGATGTATTTGCTGAAGAAAAAGACGGTATTGATGCCAAAGAGTTAGTAGATCATCAAGTCGCAGTTGTCGGCATTGCGCCACTATTGAACAAACACAATGGTGTCAAAAATTTGACAACTAAACAACTTATTGCTGTTTTTACTGGAAAGGTAACGAATTGGAAAGAGGTTGGTGGTAATGATCAAAAAATTGTCATCATTAACCGTGCGGCCGGATCAGGGACACGAGCCACTTTTGAACAATGGGGATTGAATGGCGCACAAAGTACTGAGGCACAGGAACAAGATTCTTCAGGAATGGTTCGTTCAATTGTCAGCACGACACCAGGGGCTATCTCATATGCAGCCTTTGGTTATATTGATGACAGTGTGGTAGCGGCTAAAGTTAATGGTGTAAAACCTACTAAACAGAATGTCGTTTCTGGAAAATATGCTATTTGGTCATATGAACATGTTTACACCAAAGGAAAACCATCCGAACCTGTAGCTAAGTTTTTAAAGTATTTAACTTCCAAAAAGGTTCAATCAACACTTGTATCGAAACTAGGATACATATCAATTCATGACATGAAGATTAGTCGTGACGTAAATGGTCAAGTGACTAGAAAATAAACATATTTCTTGTTCGAAAATATCATATTTCGACATGCACCTTGGAGAAAAAATGGATAACATTACAAAAAAACTTATGCAGAGATCTGAATCCACGCATAAGGACACGTTTGGACGTGCTGTTAGTTTAACGGCATTAGCCTTGATTGGTATTGTGGTCGTGGCAATTTTCGCCTTTGTTCTGAGTCGCGGACTTTCAACATTCTTTAGAGATGGCGTTAATGTTAAAGACTTTCTATTTGGAACAACTTGGAATCCGTCTGTAACCAACCCGGCAACAAAGCAGCCTTATATTGGTGCATTACCAATGATCATTGGTTCATTTTTAGTAACCTTTTTAGCTGCGGTAGTTGCTACGCCATTTGCGATTGGAACATCTTTGTTTATGACTGAAATAGCGCAAAAACGCGGGGCAAAAATTATGCAACCAATTATTGAATTGCTGGTTGGTATTCCCTCAGTTGTCTATGGGTTCATTGGTTTAACTGTCGTCGTTCCTTTTATACGAAATATAACTGGTGGCTCTGGTTTTGGTATTTTATCTGGAACAATAGTTTTGTTTGTTATGATATTACCAACTATCACCTCGATGACCGTGGACACATTAAAATCAGTTCCGCGTTATTACCGAGAATCTGCTTTAGCAATTGGTGCTACACGTTGGCAAATGATTTATAAAGTTGTTTTGCGTTCAGCAACACCTGGTATTATGACAGCTATTGTGTTTGGCATGGCACGTGCATTTGGTGAAGCCCTAGCTGTTCAAATGGTTATTGGTAATGCTGCATTAATGCCTACAGGCTTAACTACTCCAGCATCTACCTTAACGTCTGTTTTGACTATGGGTATCGGAAACACGGTTATGGGATCACTACAAAATGATGTCTTGTGGACTCTGGCAATGATTCTATTACTGATGTCATTGGTATTTAATTTGATTGTTCGTGCAATTGGACGTAGAGGAGCGATGAAATAATGAATGCAAAAACTGCTGATAAAATTGCAACAGGCGTTATTTACGCTATTTCTGGCATTGTCGCTTTAATTTTGTTTGCGATGCTAGCTTTTATTCTTGTACAAGGCGTACCACATTTATCATGGCACTTCTTAACTTCTCCAGCACGTGCATTTGAAGCAGGCGGTGGTATTGGAATACAACTTTTTAATTCTTTCTACTTGTTAATTTTAGCCATGTTGATTAGCTTTCCCATTGCGTTGGGTGCAGCAATTTATCTTAATGAATATGCGCAAAAAAATCATTTTACAGCAATTATACGTACAGCTATCGAAATATTAAGTTCTTTGCCTTCTGTTGTTGTTGGTTTGTTTGGATTCTTACTTTTTGTTGTACAATTTAAATTAGGTTTTTCTATTTTGTCTGGTGCAATTGCATTAACATTGTTTAATCTACCTCTTTTGACACGTTCAATCGAAACGAGTTTAGCACAAATTCCTGATTTACAGCGTGAAGCAGGTGCGGCACTTGGCTTGTCACGATGGGAAACGGTTTTGCATGTTATTTTGCCTGCAGCCGTTCCATCAATTGTGACGGGTGTTGTTCTATCGGCTGGACGAGTATTTGGTGAAGCTGCAGCCTTAATTTATACTGCAGGACAATCTGCTCCAGCTTTGAATTTTGCCGACTGGAATCCATTTAACATTTCAAGCCCTTTGAATCCAATGCGACCAGCAGAGACACTAGCTGTACATATTTGGAAAATTAATTCTGAAGGTATTATGCCTGATGTTAGTGCCGTGTCAGCAGGAGCTTCTGCTGTTTTGATTATTGTTGTGTTGCTATTCAACTTTAGCGCACGAAAATTAGGTATGAAGCTTTACAAGAAGTTAACGAGTGCGTGAGGCCATTATGATAAATTCAAATACAGATCTTAAACCAGCTAGTGAGTTCATTAGAGAAAATGCACCAGAGCGGTTTATTTATAAAATGGATACCGAAAAACATGAAATTGCTCTGTCCACACATGACTTGCAAGTGTTTTATGGTGATAATCTTGCCTTGAGCGAAGGCGACCTGCAGTTTGAGCGTTATAAAATTACGAGCTTGGTTGGCGCTTCAGGATCCGGGAAATCAACATTTTTACGTTCACTAAACCGTATGAATGATGGTGTTGCTACCGTTAATGGGAACATTATGTATCGCGGTTTGGACATTAATACCAAGAAAATTGATGTTTATGAAATGCGTCGACATATCGGCATGGTATTTCAACGTCCCAATCCTTTTGCTAAGTCAATTTATGACAATATAACTTTTGCACTAACTAGCCGAGGTAATTACACTAAGCAGCAACTAGATGAAGTAGTTGAAACCAGCTTGAAACAAGCTGCTTTATGGGATCAAGTTAAGGATGAACTAAATAAATCCGCATTAGCATTATCCGGTGGTCAAGCACAGCGATTGGTGATCGCTCGTGCGTTGGCATTGAAGCCTGATATTTTGTTGTTAGATGAGCCTTCGAGTGCGCTAGATCCTATATCATCCGCTCAGGTTGAAGACACGCTACTTAAATTAAAAGATCAATATACAATTATTATTGTTACTCACAACATGCAACAGGCAGCCCGAATTAGTGACTATACAGCATTCTTTCATATGGGCAAGGTCATTGAATACGATCTAACACGAAAAATATTTACGCGACCAAAAGTAGCACTTACAAACGATTACATATCAGGTAACTTTGGATGACAGATAATAAAGAAAAAACAATTTTATCAACCCGCGATGTACATCTTTGGTACGGAAAAAAAGAGGCGTTGCATGGTATTGACTTAGATTTTCCAGAGAAGGGCATTACTGCGTTAATCGGCCCTTCGGGATCAGGAAAATCAACATACTTACGTGCAATTAATCGTATGCATGATTTAGAAGATAATGTGACGGTGACAGGGTCTTTCAAATTCAAAGATACGGATATTTATGCACCCACAACCGATACGGTTGACCTACGCAAACGTATTGGGATGGTCTTTCAACAGCCTAATCCATTTCCGTTTTCAACTTATGAAAATGTGGCATTTGGCTTGCGACTTGCTGGGGTCAAAGATAAAGCTGTTTTGGATGAAGCGGTAGAAAAAGCTTTGAAGCAATCTTCTGTTTGGGATGAAGTGAAAGATAATTTGCACAAGTCAGCTCTTGGATTATCCGGTGGTCAACAGCAACGTGTCTCCATTGCACGTGTTTTGGCTACATCCCCAGAACTTTTATTGTTAGACGAACCTACATCTGCGTTAGATCCAGTGTCTAGTCACAACATTGAAGAAACTTTGTTAAAATTGCGCGACGATTATGCAATGATTATTGTGACACATTCGATGTCACAAGCATCACGAATTTCTGATCGTACTGCATTTTTCTTGAGTGGTGACTTAATTGAAGTTGATGAGACAAAGCATATCTTCTTGGATCCAGCAAAAAAAGAAACACAAGATTACGTTTCAGGTCGTTTTGGCTAATTTACACAATTTGGATACAGAACAGTTATAATATAATAAAGTTAAAGGAGGTTTCACTATGCGTCGATTATTTGATGAAGAATTAGCAGATTTAGATAGCTCATTTACAGAAATGGGTATGCTGGTTTCACAAACTATTCAAAAAGCTGTGCAATCATTCGTGGACCACGATCGTGAAGGGGCTCGTAAGATCCTAGAAAACGACCACCAAATTAATGAGCGCGAGGCAGCTATTGAAAAGAAAACTTTCGAAATGATAGCTTTGTATCAGCCAGTAACCACTGATTTACGTGAAATTGTTACTATCTTAAAGGCTGTATCAGTGCTTGAACGTATGGGAGACCAAGCACGTAATATTGCAAATTCAACAATACGTGTTAAAGGCACGAAGCACATTGCTAGTGTTGAACAAGAACTGGGCGAAATGGGCGAGATGGTTGCTACTATGGTTTCAGAGGTCATGGATTACTATGTGAAAAATGATGCTCTTGGTGCTGAAGCGATTGCTGATAAAAACAGTGTGCTTACGCAAAGTGCTGCTAAAGTTCGAACAGATTCTGTTAATGGTATGAAAGAGGACGCCGAATTGGTAGACTCAGCAGCAGATTACTTAGTAATTGCAGGATACTTGAAGCGAATTGGTGATTACACGACAGATATTGCTGAGTGGATCGTGTACAAGAGAACAGGAAAAATTATTGAATTAAATCCTGGCTATAATTTCTTTATATAAAATTTGTTTAGTTAAAAGGCACGACAACTATGTCATGCCTTTTAATTTGCTATTAATTTGAGAAAAAAATAAAGTTTTGAATCATAGTTATAGCAAAACGATTCCCACCACAATGAATAGGACTAGAAAAATCATATTGAGTAGGGTAAAGGTTTTGAAGAATTGAAAGTTTGAACGATTTTGCGAATAGCCAGCGTATTGCCTTAAGGCCAGTAAGTTAGCTAAGGAGGCAATAATAGTGCCTAGACCACCAACGCTGACACCTAAAAATAATGCATAGACATGGTTTGTGAATTTGGATAATAATACAGCAGCAGGGACATTACTAATCAATTGACTTGTGACGATAGCCGATATAAAAGTTGATAAAGCATTATTTGTATGGTTAGTGATCAGCCCGCTAACAAAGTTAATACGACTAATCGCGCCAACAATTATGAAAAAATTAATGAACGTCAGTATGACTGCATAATCAACGCGTTTAAATATTTTTTTACTAAGCGTCAACCCACTTAGGAGGCTAATAAGCAGAGATATGATTACAGGAATGACTGATAGTATACCCAATAACACCACTATACTTGCTAGTAGTAGCCACACTGTCTTTGTTCGGTTTATGGATATTATATTTGAACTTTGTTTTTCAATCTGTTTATTTTTAATAAACAAAACAGAGAAAAGCAAAGTGATCAGTGAGATTAAACCAAAAGGAATGCTCATTCCTAAAAAATCAATGACACTTAACTTATAAAAAGAAACAATATATATGTTTTGTGGATTACCAAAAGGTGTGAATGAACTGCCAAGGTTAGCGTAGATGGTTAACAAGCTAATAGCGAATATTTTAGGAAATGGGATGCGTTTACTAATATTAAAGAAAATTGGGATAAGCGTCAGGATAGCTACATCGTTTGTAAATAACATCGAACCAAAGAACGAACAGAGTAAAAGGACTAGAAAAACTAAGCGTGTAGAATGGCACTTTGAAACGATGTAATTGGCAATAAATTTTAAAATTCCTAAATCTTGATAGATGGCAATAATAATTAACAAGGATGATAAGGAAATAATGGTTTTAAAGTCGATGTCTGTTGATTTCACCTGACCAAAGCATAAAGATAAGATGGACAGTATGAGCGTTATGAAAAATGTTTTATCAGTTAAAATGCGTTTCAATGTGTTAATCATAGATTATTGTGCCCCGATGTAACAAGGAAATAAGTTAGTCGTTTCATAAGGAGTTCTCCGTATGCTTTCAAGTGATGTCGTTATTTCATGCCACTGCTAGTTTTGCGTCATCACAATGTGATAATCAAAAAGTGGATTGATAGCACGACTAGTTACAATAGTACCAAATCTGCAAGAGCATAAACACAGTTAGGTTAAATTTAATTAAATACTAAGTATCACAGATGATTATTAGATAACAAAGTAAGTAAGTATTTTGGATAGTTACTTTCAAGTACATTTGACAAACTATCTAGGATATTTGTTATAATGGAATTATTGAAAGCTTACCATATCAATATGGTAAACGTTTTCAAAAATTATAAGTAATGGAGAATTTAATGCGATTTATTGTTCGTTTAGCGATAAACATGCTGACCTTTCTACTTTTATCAATGATTTTTCCATCAGGATTTAGAGTAGATAGCTGGGGTGCAGCTTTGTTGGCAGCATTTGTATTATCGATATTGAATGCTATCATTAAACCAATTTTAACAATTTTAACGTTACCATTAACGATTTTGACATTTGGCTTTTTTGCTATTGTTGTTAATGCAATGTTATTGGAAGTGACTGCTGATCTTGTTGGCGGATTTGAATTTTCAAGTTTTGGCTGGGCAATGATTATTGCACTTATTGTTTCCATTATTAACACGTTTTTGACAAAAGATTTGCATGTGCAAGTAGAAAGACATTAAAATGGCACAAAATTCAGTAACAGTAAAACAATTAGTAGAAAATACCCGACTAAAGATTGTTGCCGGTGAACAGTATCTAGACCGAGAAATTACTACTGCAGATATTTCTCGCCCTGGATTAGAAATGACAGGTTATTTCAATTACTATGCGCCAGAAAGAATTCAGTTGCTTGGTATTACTGAAACATCGTTTTCTGAGCGTATGAGTCATGATGAATTACTACTAGTATTTCGTCGCATGGCGGATGAAAAAACGCCGGCATTCGTTATTTCAACTGGATTACCAATAAGTGATGAATTAAATCAAGCAGCTGATGAAGCACATATTCCGATTTTGTCATCAACCTTAACATCCTCACGAATTTTATCCAACATGACATATTATTTGGGTGGTGAACTCGCGCCACGTAAAAATGTGCACGGTGTTTTGATTGATGTTCATGGATTAGGCGTTTTAATTACTGGCGACGCGGGAATTGGTAAGACAGAATCAGCCTTGGAATTAATTCAACAAGGAAAAGCACGTTTGGTCGCTGATGATCGTGTCGATATTTATCAAGAAGATGAAGAGAGGCTGATTGGAGAGCCAAACGGTGTATTACGTAACATGATGGAAGTGCGTGGTGTCGGAATAATTGATGTTCAGCAAGTTTATGGTGCTGTATCTGTTCGATCACATGCTACAATTGCGTTAAACATCCATTTATCTAATGGTAAAATTGGTGAAGCTAATTTTGACCGCTTAGGTGACGATAATGACTCCTTAGAAATTTTGGGTGTTAAGATTAAGCGAATGGTTGTGCCGGTGACGCCTGGTAGAAATACTGCAAGTGTGATTGATGCAGCCTCGGTCAAGTTCCGTACGGCGAATATGGGCATTGATGCGCTGAAAACATTGGAAGAGCGTATGACTGCTGAAATGGAAAAGAATGAAAAAATTGATGCAGGGGACGAAAAAAATGACTAAAATAGCCGTATTGGGCGGTGGCTCTTGGGGCACTGCGTTGGCAAACGTTGCTGCAGAAAATAATAATGATGTGCGTCTGTGGACACGTACTGCGACACAAGCGGATGAAATAAACAGTCAACATACCAACCAAAAGTATTTGCCAGACGCAAAGTTATCATCTGAGTTAATGGCAACCAGTAACATGGCCTTGGCAGTGATGGATGCTGAAATTGTTTTGACAGTTGTTCCTACTAAAGTTGTACGAGAAGTTGCACGTCAGCTAGCCGACGTTTTAAATAAGCAAGATCATCAGGTGATTTTGGCGCATGCTACTAAAGGACTAGAGCAAGTAACCTATAAGCGTGTGTCGGAAATGCTTGCCGAAGAAGTACCTGCAAAGTACCGTTCCACGTTGGCAATGATTTCTGGCCCATCGCATGCAGAAGATGTTATCAAGCATGACTTGACATCTGTATCGATTGCTTCTGAAAATGAAGAGGCTGCCAAATTACTACAGCAGGTATTTGCCAATAGTTCATTTAGACCTTATACGAATCATGATTTGTTAGGATCAGAACTGGCAGCGGCTTTAAAGAATATTATCGCCATCGGATCAGGTGCGTTAATAGGATTAGGTTATGGTGCTAATGCACAGGCTGCTTTGCTGACACGTGGTTTATCGGAAATGCGCGCCCTAGGTCAAGCAATGGGCGCCCAACCAGAAACGTTTTTAGGACTTGCAGGCATTGGTGATTTGATTGTTACTGGCATGTCACCAAACTCCAGAAATTACCGTGCTGGGAAACAGTTAGGTGAAGGAAAGAGTTTGCAAGAGATTCAAGATGACATGGGCATGGTTATTGAGGGTGTTAGCACTACAAAAGCAGTATATGAATTTTCGCAACATCATCATGTGGAAATGCCTATAACAGCCGGTATTTATCGCATATTATATGAAAATGAGCCATTACGCGATGTAATTAGCGACCTAATGAGTCGTCCGTTGCGCAGTGAAGATTAGAAAAAATAAAGAGGAAAAAATCATGAAACCAGTACGTAAAGCTATTATTCCAGCAGCAGGATTGGGCACACGTTTTTTGCCAGCAACTAAGGCATTAGCTAAAGAAATGTTGCCAATCGTTGACACACCAACGATTGAATACATCGTGCGTGAAGCGATTGAATCTGGCATTGAAGATATCGTTATTGTTGATGGTAAATCAAAGCGTTCCATCGAGGATCATTTTGATTCTAACCCAGAATTAGAGAATAATTTACGTGAAAAAGGAAAGGATGAATTATTAAAGCTTGTCGAGGAAACAACAGATATTAATATGTATTTCATCCGTCAATCACATCCCAAGGGTCTCGGTGATGCTGTACTGACTGCTAAAGCGTTTATCGGTGACGAACCGTTTGTTGTTTTGCTGGGTGATGACTTGATGCAAGATGAAGTACCGTTGACAAAACAATTGATCCAACGTTATGAGGAAACTGGTGAATCAACGTTAGCTGTTATGAAAGTACCTCACGATCAAGTATCAGAATACGGTGTAATAGATCCAGCCGCGCAAGTTGATAAAGGTGGACTATATCGTGTAAAGAGCTTCGTTGAAAAGCCAAAGCCTGAAGATGCACCTTCAGACCTAGCGATTATTGGCCGGTACCTTTTGACACCTGAAATTTTCGAGGAACTAGAAAATACAAAACCTGGTAAAGGAAATGAAATTCAATTGACTGATGCTATTGATTCATTGAACAACCGTCAACACGTATATGCTCATGAATTTAAGGGTAGCCGTTATGATATTGGTTCAAAAATTGGCTTCTTGGAAACAAACATTGAATTTGGTTTAAAGCATCCGCAAACAAAAGATGCATTACGTGCTTATATTAAAGAATTGGCATCAAAGTTGTAATTTAAAAACAGGAGAAATACTTCCTGTTTTTTTAAATAAGATGGTTATGCTCGACAAGGGGTACATAATCGAGTACAATTAGTGTTAACAAAAAGTAAGTAAAGGGGTAAAATATGTCAGAAGAACTCAAGGAATATGATGTGGTCGTTATTGGGGCTGGACCAGCGGGAATGACTGCAGCCACATATGCTTCAAGAGCTAATTTATCAGTATTAATGTTGGATCGTGGTATTTATGGCGGCCAAATGAATAATACAGCTGAGGTGGAAAATTACCCTGGGTTTGATTCGATTTTGGGACCAGATTTAGCTGAAAAGATGTATTCTTCGTCAACACAATTTGGTGCTGAATATGGTTTTGGATCAGTAGAAAGTATTGAAGTTGAAGATTATAGAAAAATAATTCACACAGACATGGGGACTTATGCTGCTAAAGCAATAATTATCGCAACTGGGTCAGAGCATATCCACTTAGATGTAACGGGTGAAGATAAGTATCAGGGTCGTGGTGTAAGTTATTGTGCGGTGTGTGATGGTGCATTTTTCCGAGACGAGGATGTTCTAGTTATTGGTGGTGGTGATTCGGCTATCGAAGAAGGTTTATACCTAACTAATTTAGCAAAATCAGTGACAGTACTTCATCGTCGTGACAAATTGCGTGCACAACAAATTATCCAAAATCGTGCATTTGATAACTCTAAAATGAAATTTGAGTGGCATACCGAAGTGGTGGCGATTACTGGTGACGATGACAAAGTTACAGGTGTTGACGTTATCAATAACCAGACAAATGAAAAGCGTCATATTGATGCTTCAGGTGTGTTCATTTACGTAGGATTAAAGGCAAATACGCAAGGCTTTGAAAATCTCAATATTACTGATCCAGAAGGATGGATTGTAACAGACGATAAGATGCAAACGAGTATTCCCGGTGTTTTTGCTGTCGGCGATGTTCGTGTAAAAGATTTGAGGCAAATAACTACTGCTGTCGGCGATGGTAGTTTGGCTGGTCAGGGTGTATACGATTATATAAGCAGTTTGCCCGCTACTGAAAAGATTGCAGAATAAGCTAAAAAAAAACGATGACCAAGAGTCATCGTTTTTTTTATTTTAATTATTTAACGATTTCACAGAATTCTACGATAACGCCATCAGGTCCTTGAAGATTAAAGAACTTGATTCCTTTATCCCAAAATGGTAAATGTTGTACTTCTGAATCAATCAGAGTGAAGCCTTCAGCCTTAGCGGCATCAAAAGCGGCATCAGCATCAGTAGTGTCCATTGAAATATGGTTAATAGCTCCTGGCTTACCAGCAACTTCGTCACCACTCCATGTTTCGATCACTAGATTTTCACGTTGCATAAAAATGACATTTCCGGCAGGAAAATCACCAGTCTTTTTAAAACCTAATTTGGTCCAAAATGCTTCAGATTGTTCTAGTGAAGATGATGGAATACCAACGTGTTGTAAACCTGAGTAATAATCAGCAAAAGCCATAATTTTTTCCTCCAAAATTAATATTTTTCATACCAAACAATGAGTTTATCTTATTCACCAACATCAACAGCTTGGTGATCTAAATTACGAAATACTAGTTTGTCAGCAATTCCAGTTATTCCGCCTTGGAAAAGAAAGGCGAAGAGCGTTCCTAAGCCAAAATTATACAGATTTGGGAAAGTAATAATAAACGCAATAATGGCAAAAATTGTTGGTGGAATGTATGAGGCCCACATTGCTTTGAAAGCAGAACCCTTAAAATACTTAAAACGCAAAATTTGCATCAAATCATCTGCTGGATGCAAAACCAAATTCACACGTTGATATATTGAAATAGCAGTACCAATAAGGGCAACTCCTACGAAGTTAATCACGATGTACAAAATGACCATTGGCAATGACTTTGCATCAGGCATAATTTGATTAAAAATGTTTGAAAACCATTGAATGAAAATTGAAAAAGGTAGCATGAATATAAAGTTACCTAAAATTCTTTTCCAATCAAGCTTCTTCATCAAAAATGCATTTAAGAAGGAGATTAACATACCAAGAACTAGAAAAGCCCAGAATAATGCTAGAGAATTATTTCCTAGAATCGCGTGACCTAAGTTAGCTTCTGCTGCTGTCCAGTATGCAGAACCAAGAAAGGCAGGGTGAATATGATCAGAGGTAACTAATGTTAAGACATTACCCATGGCATTGATAACTAGCGAAATAGTAAAGTAGGTAATCGACAAACTCATTGAAATAGTTCTAGAGCTTTTCGTCTTTGTCTCGTTTTGAGTCATAATTATGCCTCTTCGCCGCCAACCTTCACAACAGCCTTAGATACGACACCTAACTTACCGTTAACAAAGTCGTCAACAGTCTTATAGTCTAATTCGTGTGACATCAATGCTTCAACATTCAACTTACCAGATGATAGCAGAGCCAGTGAATCTTCAAAGGCGTTAGGGTTGATAAATGAACCTTGAATAGTTAACTGCTTTTGGAATACTTCATAAGTGTTCATTTGGAACTTGGCGTCAGGACCACCAACACCAAACATCAATACTTGAGCGCCACGAGCTGATGCTTCAATAGCAGCTTCTTGTGTTTGTGGTAGACCAACGGCTTCAATAATGACATCATATTCACCTTCAGGGATCTTGTCACCCTTCATTGTGTTGTACGTGTTCTTTACGCCAAACTTTTCTTTGTTCATTGCCAACTTTTCGTCAACAATACCAGCTAAGTCAACTTGGTGAATACCATATGCTTGCAAGATTTGAACGAATAATTCGCCCATGAATCCATCACCAATTACCAAAGCCTTTTGGTAAGGGGTAACCTTCAACAATTGAATACCGTGAACGGCACATGAAATTGGTTCAACAACAGCAGCTGACTTTAATGAAACGTTATCAGGAATTGGATAAACAACAGATGCAGGTGCAGTGAAGAATTCTTCAAAGCCACCATCACGTGTCACACCAACAGCTGACAAGTTTTCGCATAATTCAGGGCGTGCAGTACGGCAGTACTTGCATTGTCCACAATAAATGTTAGGGTCAACAGTTACGCGGTCACCAACTTTAACGTTAGTAACAGCAGAACCGATTTCTGCAACAACACCTGAGTTCTCATGACCAAGAACGATTGGAGGAACAGCATCAGCTGAACCTGGCAAACCAGCGTATAGTGCGTGATCAGTTCCACAAATACCAGCAAACGCTGTGTGAATCAAAACTTCATTTGGCAAAACCTTTGGACGGTCAATGTCCTTTACTTCTAATTTCTTAGTTCCGGTTAGAACAAGTGCTTCCATGATTAATTCTCCTTTTTTGTGACAAAAGTAACTTACGGTGACTATGCTAAACCTTTGGCATTATAAAGTCAAGTCTCAGGCCAAATTAATTTTCGATTATAAGGCTGTTGGTGTGATAAAATAATATAAGACTATGGAGGTATGTAATGGTTGCAAAATTAAGTGATGTCGCAGCGCTAGCTGGTGTTTCTGTGACAACAGTATCACGTGTTATTAACAGCTATGGTTCTTTGAGCCAAAAAACAATTGATAAGGTCCATGCTGCAATGCGTGAACTACATTATCAACCAAATGCAATGGCACGTTCATTACAAGGTAAATCATCACAATTTATAGGTTTGATTCTACCTAATATGGAAAACCCATTTTTTACTGCACTAGCCAATGAAATCGAACAGTTATTGTTCTTAAAAGGTTATAAAGTTATTATTGCAGTATCAGCAAATAATGTTGAAAAAGAGCAGCAATACTTGCAAATGCTCGCTGCTAATCAAGTTGAAGGTATAATAACTTCTTCACACAATCTAGATATTGAAGAGTACCAGAATACTTATTTACCGATTGTCTCTTATGATCGATATCTATCAGATGATATTCCTATCGTTTCTGAAGACAATGAGGAAGGAGGCTATCTTGCTGGTAAGTACTTGCTTTCAACAGGTGCTCGACGCCTATTAATACTGAGCGATGATGATGGCTCGAAATCACCTACACATATTCGCTATGATGGTTTTTTGAGAGCGACAAAAGATTCTTCAGCCAAGGTGTTCCAAGAAAACTTTAACTTGGAAGGGTTTGCTTCCAAAGAAGATCTCGATAAAATGATTAACTACGTTATAAAAGACGATATTGATGGTGTTTTTGCTTACAATGATGTTGGTGCAATTCAATTACAAAACGCACTTAGAAAAATCGGCAAACGTGTTCCAGAAGATGTAAAAATTATAGGTTACGATGGTACACCAATCGTTCGTCAGCTACACCCTGATTTGCCAACAGTCGTACAACCAGTGAAGCAGGCGGCGAAAGTTTTGATTGACGTATTGTTTGCGGTGATAGAAAATCCTGGAGAAAAGCCACAAAATAATGAATTACTTGGTGTTGAGTTATTTCAACCCGAGTAATAAGTGATCTTGTCGCGCTTTTTTCAAAATAATATGACATTTTGGAGGGGAAATGTTTATAAATATATTAGCAACGATGCCAGAGTGGATTACCCATCTAATTGGAAGCGACACTGAATTTTCTATATCAACTTTCATTGTGATGTTTTTACTAATCTTTGTTGAAACGGCAGGTATTCTAACAGGATTTATTCCTGGAGATGCTATTTTGATTACAGTCGGAGGCTTGGCAGGGACACATCACAATATTTTTGAATTGGGGCTAGTTATTTTAGTTTTTGCCGTTGCGTCCTTTTTGGGGGATGGTGTTAATTACTGGTTTGGCGCCTATATTACAAAGCAATTTGGTAAAATTCCAATTATTAAAAAACATGTACATGGTGAGTTAGTTGAACAAATCGCAGGCAATTTTCATCCAAAACGCTGGTTGTTATTTATTGTCTTGGGACGTTTTTTACCTTTTATTCGTGTTGCGGTACCACTATTAGCTCACCGTTTAGGGTTAGCATTTTTAAATTACTTACGGATGTCAGCCTTTGCTAGTTTTCTGTGGTCACTAGTCATGGTTTCAATAGGTTATTTTATTGGTCATCTTGAAATTCCAAGACGAATTTCAATTGCCTTAATCATTATAATGGCTGTAGTATTTATAGTGATTTTACGCAGTCCTAAATGTCGGCAACGCATTATTCAATTGTTTATTCGAAAATAAATTTGTTATAATTTAAGAAATTACGAAAGAAGAAGGTAAATCATGAGTTATAAAGAAGCACTTAAAAAATGGCAAGAAGCGACTTTACCAGATTATTTGGCTGCTGATTTAGAAAAATACACACCAGACCAGCAGGAAGACGCTTTTTATCAAAATCTAAGTTTTGGTACAGCTGGAATGCGCGGTGTATTGGGTGCAGGGACAAACCGCATGAATGTTTTCACAGTTCGTCAAGTAACTGAAGCTTTGGCGCGTTACATTGATGAGCAAGGATCAGATGCAAAAAAGCGTGGCGTAGCAATCAGTTTTGATTCGCGTCATTTTTCGCCTGAATTTGCTTCAAATGCGGCACAAGTATTGTCGGCACACGGAATTAAGAGTTTCCTTTTTAGTTCGTTGCGTCCAACACCAGAATTGTCATTTACTGTACGTGAATTACACGCTTTCGCCGGCATTATGATCACTGCATCACATAATCCTAAAGAATATAACGGTTACAAGGTTTATGGAGAAGATGGCGGTCAAATGGTTCCAGAAGCAGTTGATGCTGTGGTTAACGAACTGGCGAACATTACTGATATTTTTAATATCGCATTAGACGAAGACAACAAAAATGTACAAATTATTGATGATGAAATTGATAATAAATATTTGAAGAAGATGGAAACAGTGACGGTGAACGCTGACCTTGTTGCCAAAGAGGGTGCTTCGCTAAAGTTTGTTTATTCACCGCTACACGGAACAGGGCAATACATTGGTGAAAAAGCATTGCAGCAGGCAGGTTTCACAAATTACACAATTGTAAAAGAACAAGCTGTTATTGATGGTGATTTTCCAACGGTTAAAAAACCTAATCCGGAAGATGCTGCCGCGTTATCATTAGCTATTGAATATGCTAAGCGTGATGGGGCAGATGCTGTTGTAGCAACAGATCCTGACGCTGATCGTATGGGGGCTGCTGTTAAACTAGCGGATGGTACATTCCAAATTTTGACAGGAAATCAAATTGCCGCTGTGTTGGTTAACTACTTATTAACAGCTAAAAAAGACACAAACACTTTGCCAACTAATGGGTCGATTGTGACATCAATTGTATCGTCACGCTTTGCGTCAAAGGTTGCTGAAAGCTTTGGTGTTGAAACAGCTGATGTGTTAACTGGGTTTAAATATATTGCAGCTACAATTGATCAATTTGAGGAAACAAAATCCAATACATTTTTGTTTGGTTTTGAAGAAAGTTTTGGCTACTTGGTCAAGCCATTCTCTCATGATAAAGATGCCATTCAAGCATTGGTATTATTTGCAGAGGTAGCTGCATACTACAAGTCACAAGGGAAGACTTTCGCAGATGGATTGTATGAATTATTTGAGAAATTTGGATACTTTGAAGAGAAAACAATTAGCTTAGATTTCCCAGGAATTCATGGCAATGATGAAATGGCGGCAATTATAGCTGGCTTTCGTGATAACCAACCCGCTGAAATTGGCGGAGTAAAAGTTGCACGCGTGCAAGACTTTTCAACCTCGGTCGAAACAAGCAAAGATGGATCAACGGCTAAGTTATCTCAACCAAAAGCAAATGTGTTAAAGTATTGGTTGGATGATGGTTCTTGGGTGGCCTTACGACCATCAGGCACAGAACCTAAGCTAAAGTTCTACATTGGGGTTGAATCTGAGTCACAACAAGAATCACAAGCTAAAATTGATATTATTTCCGCCGATTTAATGAAGCGCGCAAAATAATACTAGACATAAAAATTATAATTTGCTATAATTACTGTTGGCTATCAAAGCCCACATTAACGATAATCCGCTGTGCGTTTAGCCTAAGGGCAAGTGTATGATTGTCGATCAGGAGAATGACCAATGCGTCAAAATACTATTTTAGAAAACGTTACATCAGCACAATTACGTACTGACATTCCTGCTTTCCGTGCAGGAGACACTGTTAAGGTGTATGCCAAGATCGTTGAAGGTTCACGTGAACGTGTTCAGTTGTTTGAAGGTGTTGTTATTAAGCGCAAGGGCGCTGGCATCCAAGCAACTTATACAGTTCGTAAGATTTCTTCAGGTGTTGGTGTGGAACGTACATTCCCATTACACTCACCACGTGTTGAAAAGATTGAAGTTACTCGCTTTGGTCAAGTACGCCGTGCAAAGTTGTACTACTTGCGTGCTTTGCAAGGTAAGGCAGCTCGTATTAAAGAACGTCGTCGCGACGTTTAAGGTATGTAAAAGGTATTTCTTCGGAGATGCCTTTTTTTGTTAATTATTCCTTAAAAAGTTATTTACTTCACTAAATGTTATGTCATTGTCGCGTAATACTTTTGTCAAAATCCAGACACATTATTACGAATGAATTAGTCTATAATAGACATATACTCAAATAACATTTGAGTTTCATTACTTCCCCCAGTAATGCATCAATCAGCTCCCCCAATTGTTGATTGATACACCGATAACTTATGTTATCAACCCCCTGACCAACCCCCCTCTTCGGTCAGGGGTTTTTGTTTGCAAAAAAG
This sequence comes from Leuconostoc mesenteroides subsp. mesenteroides ATCC 8293, assembly GCF_000014445.1. NCBI lineage: Bacteria > Bacillati > Bacillota > Bacilli > Lactobacillales > Lactobacillaceae > Leuconostoc > Leuconostoc mesenteroides. Next base: position 577,260 of record NC_008531.1, read on the forward strand.
TATTGAAATGTAATAAAAAACCGCTAACGCTGTCGTTAACGGTTTTTTATTATTTAAAAGGGGACTGTGAGTTTTCTGTAGATGTTGGCACATTAAATGGATCAATTTCTTCACCAGATAAAGCACTTAACCCAGAACTTTCTTCTGTAGGCATGACGGTTTCATCAAACTTAAAAGCTAACAAGGAGTCTGTGATAGACTGTTCACGTGAAATATCGTCGTTATCGCGTACTTCCACAACGGTAGCTTTTTCTGTTGTAGCATGTGTTCGATCTAAGAAAGAATCTCGTGCAGCTGCACGTTGCCTAAGATCATCAACATTAACCGTTTCAGATAGGTCAGTGATTACTTCAAAAGAAACGCCTTCGTTTTTCTTCAAATACTTGAAATTGGCTTCTGCAATGGCACCAGTTTGTACTTCAAGCTGTTGTGCTAAAAAGCCGGCCTCTAAACTAAAATCAGCATTTTTATTTAACGCAAGACGTTGTCGCACTAAATCGCCAGTTAATTCCCAACGTTGGTTCTTGCTATTTTGTGATTTAATTTCTAAATCACCAAAGGCAGCGTTGGCAAAAAACTCTTTTACTGTCGACAGTGTGTCAGTTGGAAACTGACGTGCAATTTCTTTACCGGCCCAGTATAAAATATGCGGATAGTCTTCTTGAAGTAAATTCTTTAAGAGACCGTCCCGTAGCAAACTGAGTGCAAAACTGTTTACTTGAAAGTTTGTTTGTAAAATTTTATCGTAATCGTTGATATCCATGGTTGACGAAAATCCTTTCATTTCATTATACACAAAATTAGTGCTCAAATGCTTGCATTTTTTATTATCCTCGTCATAATTAATTATATGATAAAAAATAATCCTATTGGGCTAGTTGACTCTGGTATTGGTGGCCTAACTGTTGTCAAAGAATCCCAGAAGCAATTACCGAACGAACAATTAATTTATATTGGTGATACGGCACGTATGCCATATGGACCGCGCTCCGAAAAAGAAGTTATTGACTATACTTTTCAAATGGCTCATTATCTGGTAAATGAACAAAATATCAAAATGTTGGTCATTGCTTGTAATACTGCCACTGCTAGAGCTTTATCACAATTACGAGAACAATTATGTATTCCAGTCATTGGTGTCATTCAACCAGGCGCAGAAGCGGCCGTTTCAATTAGTCAAAATAAAAAAATTGGATTGATTGCAACTCAAGGCACTGTCGAATCGCAAGTCTACAATGAAAAAATGTTAGCAATTGACAATAATGTTCAGATTACTTCGCAAGCTGAGCCTGAATTTGTTACTTTAGTGGAAAATAATCTCTATCAGAGCGATGAAGCCCGCGAGGTAATTGCCCATCATTTGAGTGCCTTCAAAGAGGCAAATATTGACACGCTAATCTTGGGGTGTACTCATTTTCCATTACTGACGCCTTTTATTCAAGAAGCAGTCGGATCGGATGTTACACTAGTTGATTCTGGCGCCAAGACGGTTGCGGTGATGAAACAATATTTGGATGAACTCGACATTCATTCAGAAGTGAAACACAATCATAGCGATGATATTTATAACACGACAGGTGATAAACTAAAATTCAAAACGATTGCTAGTAGTTGGTTAGCACGAAATCATGAGTTAGATGTGCGCCACCTTAATATTGTTGGGGACCATTTGGAGGAAGAAAAGTGAAGCTAATTATAGCGAGCAATAATGCTCATAAAATAACTGAAATTGAAGCCTTACTGGCGTCAATAAGTATTGACTTACCTGTCGTTTCACTTCAAGAAATAGGGGATGTTCCCGAAATTGTTGAAGATGGGACAACATTTGAAGAAAACGCTGTGAAGAAAGTTGAAACGATTGCTAAAGTTGCCCCTAATGATTACATTTTGGCTGATGACTCTGGTATGTCAGTGGATGCTTTAAATGGTGAACCTGGAGTTTATTCAGCACGTTATGCTGGCGATCACGATGATCAAGCAAATATTGATAAAGTTTTGCAAAAGTTAGCTAAGGTTCCTAACGAGCAGCGAACAGCACACTTCAATAGCGTTATCGCTTTACATAGTCCTAAGGGATCAAACCTAATAGTTAACGGACAAGTAGATGGCTATATAACAGAAAGTGAACGCGGACAAGATGGATTTGGATATGATCCAATATTTTTTGTACCCAGCATGAACAAAACCTTTGCAGAAATGTCTGCAAGTGAAAAAAATACAATTAGTCATCGTGGTTTAGCACTGCAAGAACTCGGTAAAAAATTACCAGTTTGGTTGAAAGGAGAATAATGGTTAAATTTTTAATTGTTTCAGATATACACAGTGATCGAAAAATTTTAGTAGATATTTTGGCTCAGTGGCGAGATAAAGTTGATGGCATTTTTTACAATGGTGATTCTGAATTGAACGCTGATGATGACATTTTTGCGGGTGTTTCTACGGTAATCGGTAACATGGATGATGATCCTGATTTTGCTGAAGCACGTTCAACGGTTATTGATGGTATAACTTTTTTTCAAACCCACGGTCACCTTTACAATGCGACGGCAATATTAAAATGGGCTAATTTGGATTCGATGAACGAAGCTGCAAATGATGCCCATGCACAAGTTGTTTTGTTTGGTCATACACACAAAGAAGGGGCTGTTTCATATGATCATAAGTTATTTATCAATCCAGGTTCAACAACCCTGCCAAAGGGGTCACGTGCGGACCTTGGTGGAACTTATGCGGTTCTAGAAGTAACAGATGATAAGTATATCGTAACGTTTTACACACGTCAGCATCAGGCCGTGCCTCATTTAACTGTGACAGTAAATCGATAAAATTTTTTAAAACATAAAAACTCCTTTTGTTATAATTTACTTATAAGCTTAAGGAGTTTTTATTACGTCATATTAAACAGTATGATGTTCAAAAACATAACCACATCATCGAACGTGTATAATATAGGACTAGCTATGACAGAAGATAACCCACAATTTAATCAATGGTATGAACAAGACACCGAAGTAGATCATTTATTACGTGACGCAGCTGCCAATGATGAAGAACAGCGTAGTGAATTATCATTGCGTCCGCAATTTTTGCGTGAGTATATTGGGCAAGAGGCATTAAAAGAAGAGTTAAATGTTTATATTTCGGCAGCAAAGCAACGTGAAGAAGCATTGGATCATGTATTGCTTTTTGGACCACCAGGATTAGGTAAAACAACGCTAGCGATGATTATTGCTAATGAGATGAATGTTAATATTAAAACAACATCGGGTCCTGCTATTGAAAAGCCAGGTGATTTGGTAGCATTACTGAATGAACTGGAGCCGGGGGATATCTTGTTTATTGATGAAATACATCGAATTCCTACTAATATTGAGGAAATAATGTATTCAGCAATGGAAGATTATTTTGTTGATATTATGGTTGGTCAGGGGCCAACGGCGCGTCCAGTTCATTTTCCGTTGCCGCCATTTACTTTAATCGGGGCAACCACGCGTCCTGGTATGTTATCCAAGCCACTTCGTGATCGATTTGGCATTATTAACTCGCTACAATACTATACTCCAGAAGAATTACAGCAAATAGTCGTTCGCACGGCAGACATCTTTAATGCACCAATTAAATCGGAAGGTGCATATGAAATATCGCTGCGCTCTCGTGGCACACCTCGTATCGCCAATCGTTTGTTGAAACGCGTCCGTGATTTTGCTCAGGTCGAGGGAAAAGATGCAATTGACAAGAATATTGTGACTATTGGTTTGGATAAATTGCGCGTTGACAATAGAGGTCTTGACGAAACCGATCATAAGCTTTTAGAAACAATGATCGAATATTATAAAGGTGGGCCGGTTGGGTTAAATACAATAGCTGCTAATATTGGTGAAGAGTCAGAAACATTAGAGGCAATGGTTGAACCATATTTATTGCAGATTGGTTTTTTGCAGCGCACACCGCGTGGACGTGTTGTCACTGAAGCGGGGTACACTCATTTAGGGCACGCCTATCAAAGGAAATTATGACAAATTTTATTATTTCAGACACACATTTCAATCATGAAAAAATTCTATATTTTGATAAATCACGGGCAGTATCACTGCAAGCATTAAATATAGAGCCAACGATTGAAAATATGGATCGATATCTGGAGGATACTTGGAACGAAACTGTAACGGATGAGGACGCAGTTTATTTTCTTGGCGATTTGGGCATGTTTCGCAAGAAACAGGATTTTGTAGCACAACTTAGTCGTCTAAAAGGTAAAAAAGTGTTCTTTAAAGGGAATCACGATCATTCAGATCAAATTAAAGCAGCAATAAAGACACCGGAAACAAACATTATTGAATATATTGAAACTGCTAAGGCTATAAAAATCAATGGTATTAATGTATGGATGAGCCATTATGCAATTGATTTGCCATACCCCGTTTTATCTGTTCACGGACATATTCATGAAGCAGAATACAAACAAGCTAGTATGGTGAATTTATCGCTTGATTCCTCGTTTATGCAAAAAAGACGTTTCGGCCAACCGCTTACTTTTGATGAACTAACCGAAGAATTGACGGACAGAATGGACAAAATTCAAAATGAATATGCAATTGAGTCCGATAACAAGCGTTATGATCGGTCTGTTGAGCGAGCTTTCGATGAAACGATAACAATTAATAAACCGACCGCTACACAGCGTCATGAATTAGCTTTATTAGTTGATCATTTGAATCAACATGATTTGACATATGCTGATGTCTTGGAGCAACTTGAAATTCCAAATGTAAATAAAGTGTTGACTGCCGATGAACTTGAAAAAGTAGCGCAAACTGGCTTTGAATTCGAAAAGAAAACAGGTCTCAGTGGTAACACCGGCAGTGTATAAAGTGTTTTCTAATTTTTTCATTTGTTAAGCCAGTGCAATGGCTTTTTTCTTTGCAAACAAGTATGTTACAATGGAAATTAGATTATTTTTAAAGGGATTCGATATCATTATGGCAGAAGAAAAAAAATATACATTATCAGATTTTGATTATGATTTACCAGAGGCGTTAATTGCACAAACACCGTTGAAGCAACGTGATGCTTCGAGATTATTAGCATTGAACGCTAAAACTGGTGGCTATGAGGATAAACATTTCTATGACATATTAGATTACTTGAATCCTGGGGATGCTATTGTCATGAATAATTCACGTGTTTTACCAGCACGTTTACATGGCGCACGTCCGGAAACTGGTGGACATGCTGAAGTCTTACTACTTCGTCAAGATCATGGTGATGTATGGGAGACGTTAGTTAAACCAGCGAAAAAATCACCCGTTGGGTCAACCATTGTTTTTGGTGATGATATTGAAAATCCGATTATGACCGCAACAGTTGTTGGTGAATTAGAACATGGTGGTCGATATATTGAATTTCATTATGATGGCATTTTCATGGAGCTACTTAATCAGTTGGGCGAAATGCCATTACCACCTTATATTAAAGAAAAGCTTGACGATCAAGAACGTTATCAAACGGTATATTCAAAGGTTGATGGTTCAGCAGCAGCACCAACAGCAGGGCTACATTGGACACCTGAGTTGTTAGATAGGGTTCGTGCCAAAGGTGTTAAAACGGTCGAATTAACGCTTCATGTAGGTCTTGGAACGTTCCGGCCTGTCGATGAAGAAAATATTGAAGATCATAAAATGCATTCGGAATTTTATCAACTCAGCCAAGAAGCTGCGGATGAATTGAATTCGGTTAGAAAACACGGTGGGCGTATCATTGCTACCGGTACGACGTCAATACGTACCCTTGAAACTATTGGTACTAAGTTTAATGGTGACCTGACCGCTGATTCAGGTTGGACGGATATTTTTATTAAACCAGGATACAACTGGACAGTTGTAGATGCCTTTATAACTAACTTCCATTTGCCTAAATCAACATTGGTCATGTTAGTCGCTGCTTTTACTGGGCGTGATAATATTTTGAATGCTTATAAACATGCGGTTGATGATCAGTATCGTTTCTTCAGTTTTGGAGACGCGATGTTTATTCATAAATAATAAAGACGAACAAAACGAAAAAAAAATACATCTGACTCTCAGACGTATTTTTTATTTGTGTATCTGTTTATCAAAGTAGAATGCTATAAAGAGTAACAACGGGGGTAACATGAGATTTATTTTAGGTTTGTGTGCATTGATATCGGGCATGCTTTTTACCAAAATTGTGAATTCGGAAGCGGGCTCTGTGGAGCCACCTTCAATGTTAGAAAAAGTAGTGCTAACACAAATTGAAAATGGTTCGGTAGGCCAAACGCCGCACTCTGGCTATGTGAATGGCAGTTATCATAAGACGGCTGAACCGGCTAACGGTTATTTAGATGATGGAACTGGAAAGTATTTTTTTAAAGATGGCAAACGTCAAAGTGGTTTACAAACGATTGGATCAAAAACTTATTATTTTGATTCAGTAACAAACCTTGCTGTTAAAAATCAATTGAAGTCAGTTGATAAGCATACGTATTACCTTGCTTCTGATGGGAGCGTTCAATACCGTGTTAATGGTAATTTTCAAACAAAGCTAATTGCTCACCGTGGGGCGTCAAATTTAGCACCTGAGAATTCAATACCAGCGTTTCAATTAGCTAAAGGTAGTTATGGTGCGGAGACAGATATTTGGCTTACAAAAGACAAGCAGTGGGTTGTGAGCCATGATGGTACTATTGATCGTATGACTAACGGTCATGGTGCTATTAAAGACTTAACCTTAGCTCAGATTAAACAATATCATATTGATTCTGGTGTTAATGTTGGAAAATATCAATCACTAACTTTGCCAACCTTAAAAGAGTATTTAACTGAGATGTCTAATAATAATTTACGGCCAATTATTGAAATTAAACAGCCGGCTAGTCAAATGAGCGATGGTGATGTTCAAAATTTAATTGCTGCAGTTAAAAATGCAGGATTGTATAACAACAGTACGATAATTAGCCTGCAGTGTGAAGCCTTAAAACACGTATATGCACTAGACAAAAAGATTTCGCTCGAACTTTTATGGGATTCGGCTAGTGATCCAGTGCAGTTGTCTGAAAAATTAAACGAATTAGGGCCCAAAGCAGGGCTGGATATTAACGGGAAAAAATTAACGAGTCAAACAATTCAAGCGCTCAGACAGCAAGGGCGACGACTAAATGTTTGGACAATATCACCGTCAGAGTTCCCTTATTATATTGGACTAGGTGTTGATGAAATTACGACGGATGCTAACAGTTTTAGTTTAAACTGATTTATTTTAGGGTGAGTGCTATGTGCGTTTTATGCTAAACTAAAAGAAACCATTTGAAAGAGAGTTATTGCGTAAATGTATGAGTATATTAATGGGCTAATCACAAATATCACACCATCGTATATTGTGATTGCATCCCGAAGTGGCGTGGGATATCGCCTGTACAGTGCTAATCCTTATCGTTTTGAGGAGAATGTGGAATCGCATGTCTATGTACAGCAAATTGTTCGTGAAAATGACATCAGCTTATATGGATTTATTGATGCTGATGAGAAAGCCTTGTTTAATAAACTATTAAATGTGTCAGGGATTGGGCCTAAAAGTGCCTTAGCCATTTTGGCAAACGGGGACGCCGAGGGTCTTATTAGTGCAGTTGAAAATGATAATGTGGCTTATTTGACACAATTCCCTGGTGTCGGAAAGAAAACGGCGCAGCAAATTGTTTTGGATTTGAAAGGGAAGTTAGATGAGTTAGCATCTAAAACAGGTATGGTTGATTCTTCAAGCAATCCAGAACAATCGCAAGCCTTGGATGATGCGCTTGAAGCACTATTAGCACTTGGCTACACAGCTAAAGATGTGAAAGCGGTCGCTCAGATTATTGGTCGTAATAGCGATACTACAGATGGATATATTCGCTCAGCTTTAAAGCTGTTGGTTAAATAAAAACATCCGTGAGGATGTTTTTTTGTAGAATAAATTGATAGGCATTTGAAGTAGTCTGCATTTATTTTGAAGGATGTATTTGATATAATAAACATTGTCTGAAATACTGAAAATACCTCTGAATATTTTGCGAGGATTAATCAGATATGACAAAAGTCGCTCACCAGCGATTACTTGAAAATGGCTGATTTAAACTAATTTTCAAGTCAAAATAATGAAAACATCAGGAAGAAGGTTGTCATGGTGATTATTACTGCGGGTATGATCGGTGTTGGTAAAACAACACTCACAAGTTTGATTGCAAAGCATATGAATACGAAAGCATTTTATGAACCGGTAGGCGATAATCCCGTTTTACCGCTTTATTACTCTGATCCAAAGCAATATGGTTTCTTGTTGCAAATATACTTTTTAAATCGTCGTTTCGACATGATTAAGCAAGCGTTGGCGGATGATAATAATGTGCTTGATCGTTCAATTTATGAAGATGCTTTGTTTACAGAAGAAAACCACAAAGATGGTAATATCTCTGACTCTGAGATGGACGTTTATACCAGCCTATTAGATAATATGATGGTTGAACTACAAAAAATGCCTAAAAAAGCTCCTGATTTGATGGTATACGCTGAAACTGATTTTGAAACCATTTTATACCGTATTAAAAAGCGTGGTCGTGATTATGAACAATTTGATAATAATGAAGGTTTAAGAGCCTATTATTATAAAATGTGGTCAGCCTATCGTGATTGGTTCGATGCTTATGATGCATCTCCAAAAATTAAAATCGATTTGCAGACTTATGATCTTGAGCAAGCAGATAACCAAAAGATTATTTTGGAACAAATTGATGATGCACTAAAGGCTATTCGATAAATAAAAAAAGAAGTTCAAATTTGAACTTCTTTTTTATTGAGCCTTTTTCTCAGCATCTAACAAGTCACGGATTTCTGTTAAAATCTCTAATTCAGGATTAGCTTTTGCTTCTTCTTGTTTGTTAGCTTTAAACAAGCGGTTAATAAACTTAACAATCAGGAATACAACGAAAGCAGTAATCAAAAAATTAATTACGTCATTTAAGAAAGCACCATATTTAAATGTTAACGTTTTTGTAATGACAAGCTGCAATTGGTCTAAGTCTGTTGTTCCGCCAGTTGCAAATGCAATGATTGGACCGATTAAGTTAGTTGTTAATGATTTAACTAATCCAGTAAAGGCGCCACCAATAATGACACCAACTGCCAAGTCAAGTACATTTCCTCGCATAATAAAAGCTTTGAATTCCGATAACATTAAGTTTGCTCCTCTATTCTCTTTAAAATTATTCTTGATTAAATTATACAATAAATGCAGATTTTTGCCAAAAAAACGAATACTATGATACTTTAATTTTCGTTTAATTGATTTGAATTTAATTTAGAAGTGCTAAATTACCAATATTAAGAAATGTTAAGGAGCATTATTATGGATTTTATCAAACGGGCTGGGCTCTATTTACGGCAAAAAATAGGGCGTACAGCGTTGATTACACTGGTAATGAGTGCCATTATGATATTTGTATTGGCAGGTATCATCATACAAAGCGCTGCTATTCAAGCAACGAATAGCGCTAAAAATTCGGCAGGTACGACGGTTACTTTAAGTGCAGACCGTGAAAAAGCTTTTGCCTCAATGCGCAAAAGTCAAAGCAGTTCGTCTTCATCAAGTAGCTCATCGTCTAATGCAGCACCGGCTGCCATTACAATGCCAAGTGTAAAAATTAAAACGGCTGAAAAAATTTCTGCTTTGAGTAATGTGGCTGGTTATCAATATAGTAATAGTGCTTCAGTAAATGCTAGTGGCTTTTCAGCGGTTACAACATCCTCATCAAGTGGCGGCGGTGGTCAAGGTGGATTCGGTGGTTCATCAAACAGCGGTGATATAACAATTAGTGGTGTGTCAACAACAGCTGCCGAAACTAACTTCAAATCAAAAAGTTATAAAATCACATCAGGTCGCGGTATTACCGCCGCCGATAAAAATACTAATAATGTTGTGATCGAAAGTGAATTGGCAACAAGCAACAGCTTAAAAGTTGGTAGCACCATTAAGGTTAAAACAACAGACGATGATGCAAAAACTTATACATTAAATGTTGTGGGTATTTACAAAGCAAAGACATCATCATCAAGTCAAGGTGGACCAAATATGAGTGATCCATCAAATACAATCTATACAAGTTATACATTTGCAGGAACAGTTAATGGTGACACAACATCTGTAACAAGTGTTGTTTACACATTAACAGATTCATCTAAAGAAAAGGCATTTACAAAGCAAGCTAAAAAGCTAATTTCAAGCAGTTTCAGTTTGACATCTAGCTCGGAAACTTATGCTTTGTTGATGAAGCCTATGAAGAATGTTCAAAGTTTTGCCAATAAGATTGTTTGGATTGTTGGTATTGCTGGTACGATTATTTTGGCATTAATTACCGTTTTGATGATTCGTGAACGTCGTCATGAGATTGGTGTCTTGATGGCATTAGGAGAAAGTAAATTTAAAATTGTGCTTCAACTTTTCTCAGAATTATTTGCGGTATTAGTATTGTCTCTAGTGATTGCAGGAGTTGCTGGAAACTTTGTAGGAAGTGCGGTAGGGAAGCAACTTGTTTCACAACAAACTACTGCTACGCAATCAACTAGCACCGGCGCTGGGTTTGGTGGCGGTGGTGGACAACAATCAGGTGGCGGCGGTGGATCAGCACCTTCTGGCGCTGGTAGAAGTGGTCAAACTAGTATGACAGCTAGTGGCAGTCAAGTAAGCAACCTAAAAACAAAGATTAGCGCAAAGTCAATGGCTGAACTTGGTGGCTTAGGTTTGGGAATCATTGCGATTGCTGTCGTCGCTGGATCAACACCAATTTTCCGCTTAAAGCCAAAAAAGATTTTGTCAAATGAATAAAGTAAAACTATTGCAAAATTATTCATGCGCCTTAATGGCTAATCAGAAGGAGAATTATTAATGACATTGGCAATAAAAGATTTAACACATCAATATAATGCACAGGAAAAGCCACTATATGAACATATTAATATGTCATTTGAACCGAAAACATTGTATAGTATAGTCGGACAATCTGGTTCTGGTAAAACAACACTGCTTAGTTTTTTAGCAGGTTTAGACACACCATCAGAAGGGACGATTACGCTAGATGGTGAGAACATTAGTAAGTATGGATTAACCAAATACCGGAATCAAAAGGTTGCAATCATTTTCCAATCATATAATCTCTTAAATTATATGACGGCCGCACAAAATGTATCATCAGCGTTGTCGATGACCAAATCAAAGCATACTGGCGACAAGGATTATATTTATGCAACCTTAGAGAAGCTTGGTATTAACCGTACGTTGGCAGATAAAAATGTTCAGCAGTTGTCAGGTGGTCAGCAACAACGAGTGGCCATTGCACGAGCTTTGGCTGTGGATGCTAAAATAGTTATTGCTGATGAGCCAACAGGTAATCTGGATGAGGAAAATACACAAGAAGTTATCAAAATTTTCCAAGAACTGGCACATGAAGTTGGTAAAACAGTTATTTTGGTTACACACGAACCCAATGTGGCTCAAGCAGCCGATGTGCAAATTAGTTTGAAAAATCGTCAGTTCACAATTGTAGAATAACAATCAACAAAGAGCGCTATCATCAAAAGTTAGTGCTTTTTTTATTGACAAATTAATGATGTATCTATATAGTTTAGGGCATATGCAATTATTGGGGAGTCTATAATGATCAATCAAAAAACACGTTATTTCGTAATAACGACACTTTTTATCGCAATTGTATTTTTACAAATTTTTGTTCCTTGGCTTGGGTTATTACCCCTTGGGGCATTTATTGTTGGCGCTTCAGTGACGATTATTCAATTTACCGTTGCCATTGCTAGCATTATTTTAGGTCCAAAATATGGCGCAATTGTTGGCTGCTGGTGGGGATTATTATCATTTGCAAATGCCATCACTCATCCAGGAACGATAGGTTCTTTAATGTTTCAAAATCCTTTGACTGCCATTATTCCACGTGTTTTAGTTGGTTTGATTATTGGCTATCTCTTTAATAAGCTACTACGAAACCAGTCTACAGCGATTCGGACGGTTGGGTTAGGGGTATTAGGTACAACCGCAGCTTTAATCAACACAGTAGGGGTTGTTTTGCTAACCACGTTAGGTTTTACCATTATGCATACTAACTTCACGGGTGTACCAACGCACAATATCTTAGCTTGGCTGATTAGCATTGTATCATTTAATGCCTTGTTTGAAATGATTGTAGGATTTATTCTAGTCAGTATAATTGGTAGTGTATTATTACCAATAGCCGAACGAGCGAATATAATAGGATAGAAAAAGGGTGCCAAATCGGCACCCTTTTCTGATGCGTCCACCCAGACTCGAACTGGGAGCTAAAACTTAGGAGGTTCTTGTTCTATCCCGTTGAACTATAGACGCAGTACTCATAAATTATACCGATATTTGGTGACAAAAACAAATGTTAAATGAATAATGTTGCTCTATGATATGATATAGGCGTGGAATACACAATAGGAGTAAATATAATGAGCAACAATAAGACGAAATATTTGGTGATTACAACCTTCTTTATGGCAATTATCTTATTACAAGTACTGATTCCTTGGCTTGGATATATACCGCTCGGTGCTGTTATTGTGGGCGCACAACCAACAATCATACAGTTTACCGTAGCTATCGCTGCAATTCTTCTAGGCGCACGTCGGGGTGCCTTTATTGGTGGCTTTTGGGGATTGTTAACTTTATGGCAAGCTTGGTCGACACCGGGGTCTATCGGTTCATTAATGTTTCAAAATCCTTTTACGGCGTTTATACCTCGTATTTTGGTAGGTCTAATAATTGGTATGGCGTTTAATAAGTGGTTGCGCAACAAAAATTTTGGTTTCCGTACGCTTGGATTGGGATTCTTGGGCGGACTAGCCGCTTTGATTAATACAGTTGGAGTGGTCTTGCTTACTGTCATCGGTTTTACGGTGATGCGCACGAATTTTACCGGCATACCTAATCATAATTTACTAGGCTGGCTCATAGGCATCGTGTCGTTTAACAGTATTTTTGAAATTATTACTGGAATCATTTTAGTAGCTGCCATTGGTAATGTTTTGGTTCCCATTGCTGAAAGAGCTGGGATAAAAGGGTAGCAGCATAATAAAAAAGACATCAGTTAAGATGTCTTTTTTATTGTAAACCTGATTGGGTTTTGTTACTTGCAATGAGTTGAACATTATTGCTGTCACCGCTAGGTGTAAAGACGATAGAGACTTTTGTACCACTTTGGCTTTGCCAAGTAGCATAAGCATATTTTTGATCTGCGGTTAAGTAAGTAGGGTTACCGTAAGTAGCACGAATTTGATCATAGGTGGCTGAACCAAGGGCAACTTCATTATAAGTTGCTAAAGACCAGTTTCCAAATGTAGTTGTACTTGAAGAAGCGGCACTTGATGAGGAAGAACTATCGCTAACACTAGATGTATTGCTGTTATCTTGTACTGGTGTCTGCGTCGCATCTTGGGTAGCACTGCTTAAGACTTGGGAAACTTCGCTACTAGCAACAGATGGAGCTGCAGCCACGCTTGTGGAAGAACTTATAACTGAAGTGGATTCTTCTGCTGAAGTACTGTTTGATGTATCTGAAGAGGTACTTGCTTTTTTTGCCTTCTTTTTGCTTGAAGATGTCGATGAGCTATGAGAAACTTTGCTTGAAGAAGTTGCTTTTTTGTTGTCAGATTGGTGACCAACAATTACAAATCCCATCACCACTACTGCAACAAAAATAATAATTATTATAATGGCATTGCGAACTTTGTGTGATGGTTTGAATGGATGACGTTGCATGAGGTATCTTGTTCCTTTCATCTATAGACATGCTGTTTATTAATTTTTATCTGTCATCTTAACAGATACTATTCTATTATTAACACGCTGTTTCAATAATACCAGAAAAGAGTTGAAAAGTATGCTAAAATAGAAACATTACGTATCGAGACAAGCAACAAGGAAGACCTCAGTGTTTTAGACCAGTAGGCTCCTGTTATTCATAAATATACGAATAAAAAAAGTGTGTAGACTATGGTGATACCTAAAACATCTAGTTAATCGCACGTTTATAAAGGAAAGATTAATGACAGATTTAAGTATTATTCCCTTTGGCGGAGTCCGCGAAAATGGGAAAAACATGTATGCCGTCACAGTTAATGACGAGATTTTTATATTGGACGCAGGATTAAAGTATCCAGAAACAGACCAGCTTGGTGTAGATGTAGTGGTGCCGGATTTTGAATATTTGATTAAGAATACTGAAAAAATTGCGGGCGTTTTCTTGTCACACGGACACGCGGATGCAATTGGTGCTTTGCCGTATTTTTTGCAGCAAGTCAATGTACCGATTTTTGGATCCGAACTAACAATTGAATTAGCTAAGCTAGCAATAAAAGATCAGCCGGCACTAAAAGATTATAATGATTACCACATTATTAATGAAAAAAGTGAAATTGACTTTGGTAATGTTAAAGTATCCTTCTTTAATACCACACATTCAATTCCAGAATCACTAGGTATTGTAATTGGTACTGAATATGGCCAAGTTGTGTATACTGGCGATTTTAAGTTTGATCAAACAGCAGAAAGTTACTATCGTACTGATATTCCTCGTTTAGTAGAAGTTGGTCAGAGGAAAGTATTGGCTTTATTGGCTGATGCTGCTGGTACAGAGGGTGGAGCTGATTCAGTTAATGAATCAAAGATTGGCGATTATATATTAGAAACGTTCCGTGACAACAAAAAAAAGCGCATTATTGTAGCGGCCGTTGCTTCGAATATTCAAAGAATTCAGCAAATTATTGATGCCACTGCTGCGACAAAACGTAAGCTTGTCTTATCAGGAAATGATATCGAAAATGTTGTACGGACAGCTATCAAATTAAAAAAGTTGCAGTTACCTTTGCCAGAAAGTCAACTATTCGTCAGTTTAAAAAATATGAAGAGTTTAGTTGCCCATGAAACGGTTATTTTAGAAACAGGCCGCATGGGGGAACCAATTAAGCATTTGAACCGCATGGCAAATGGCGAAGACGCTCACATTAAGATTGGCTCAGATGATCTTGTGTTTATTACCACAACACCTTCTACAGCCATGGAAAGTGTTGTAGCAAAAACACGCGATATGATTTTCAAGCAAGGTGCTGATGTGAAGCAGATTAGCACTGATATGCGTTCTAGTGGTCATGCATCACGAAATGATTTACAAATGATGCTTAACATCATGCAACCAGCGTACTTTATGCCTATTCAAGGAGAGTATCGTGTGATGTCAGCAGCTAAAGATGCTGCTGAAGAGGTTAATTTACCTGAAGATCATATTTTGATGGCAATGAAGGGGGATCAATTTAAGTTAATTGACGGCCAATTTGAGTTAAAAGATTCTTTTGCTATTGGTGAAACGTTGATTGATGGATCCGGTATTGGCGATATTGGTAACGTGGTCTTGCGTGATCGTCGTATTTTGTCTGAAGATGGTGTTTTTGTTTCTGTTGTGACAATTGATCGTAAAAAACGTCAAGTTGTATCAAAACCAAAGTTAACATCACGTGGATTTGTTTATGTTAAAGCAAATCGTGATTTAATGAAAGAAGCTTCTGATTTAACCGTTAAACAGATTGAAGATTATTTAACTAACAATAAAAGTTTTGATTGGAATGAGCTAAAAGCCGGTGTTCGCGATGTATTGTCACGTTTCTTATTTGAGCAAACAAGACGCCGACCTATGGTTATGCCTGTAGTTATGGAAGTTAACCAAAATCGCAGACCAAATAACCATAAAACAACGCCGACACAATCTGGTGCTCAAGCAAGCAAAAAACCAGCACAAAAGAAACTGGCAACACCTAATAGCAATAAAAAAAAGGTTCGCCGTCCAGCAAAAAAGAACGTACAAAGTAAAACTACTGAATAATAAAAGTCCCAACTCGATTGAGTTGGGCTTTTGAATATTTGAAAGGAGGGCATGTGTTTTAATGATATACTGCATGATTTGGATATTGTTTGAGCACAATAAATTATGGATGAAAATATAACACCAGAAAATCAAGAATTAATTGATCGAGCCAATATTGAGACAAAACAAAAAAATTGGCATGATGCTGCTGAAACGTTAGCCACACTCTACGAAAAGATGCAAACATTCAAAGTTAATTATCGTCTAGTAACGGCGTTATTTATGGATGAGCAATATCAACTTGCTTCATCTTATGCGGATGACTTTCTATTAGAATATTTAGATGATGAATCTAATTTTCGAATGATTGTAGCGCTTGCAGTTCAAAATCAAAATTTTGTTTATGCACAACAATTGGCTGTACTTTGGGATGATTTAGACGTCGTTGATGAAGTTCTAAAGGAAATTAGACAGGCTGAGGAACGGGCGCAAGAGAATATGAAAGCAACACTTGATACTGTTGCGCGTCAGTTTTATCATATGAGTGATTATGATTTACTAGCACAACGTGATCGCTACGAATCTGCGCGACATTTACCAGTAGCACAGTTTGTTGTTGGTGCTAAATTTCTCCTTGTGGATCCGTACGCATTACCCATTATCCGCGCAACTTTATTAGAAGATCTGCAAAAACTACAGATTGATGGGGTAGTTAAGTACCGCTGGCTTGATGATGAAATTTATACGATACAGCTCAGTGATGTAATGCCATTAACTAGTTCAGCAGTTTTTGAAGCTGCAGCAGCAACACTTGAAAGCAGATTAGGGCAAGAAGACCCCATTGCCTTAGAAATGTTGGCTCATCAAATGCGCATTGAGCTAACATTGCTATACCCACGAGTTGATATCGCAATAACTGATATTGAAAAATGGGTTGATAACAGTATCGCACATTATTATGGTCGCTCTAAACCAGATGAGCCAGAAAATCAACGACAATGGCATGAAAAAATAAATGCGTTGACTGAAAGCTTTTTTGAAAATTAAGTTCAAAACGGTTTACATTTTCTTAATAAGTCGGTATAATAATTTCTGGCTTCAAAAGCCGGAAAAATGCAAGTTATTTGTTGTCTTTTGACGGCTTGCGTTGTAAAATATATTTATAAACATTTTTCATAATATTGAAAAATGAATTTTGGAGGAAACTACATTGGCTAAGGAAACTTACGTTCGCACTAAGCCCCACGTTAACATTGGTACTATTGGACACGTCGATCACGGAAAGACGACTTTGACTGCCGCTATCTCAAAGGTATTGGCTGAAAAGCAAGGTGTTGATGCTACTGATTTTGCTGAAATCGATAACGCGCCTGAAGAAAAAGAACGTGGTATCACAATTAACACTTCTCATATCGAATATGAAACAGAGAAGCGTCACTATGCCCACATTGATGCCCCAGGTCACGCGGATTACGTTAAAAACATGATCACTGGTGCTGCCCAAATGGATGGTGCTATCTTGGTTGTTGCTGCAACTGATGGTCCTATGCCACAAACACGTGAACACATCTTGTTGGCACGTCAAGTTGGTGTTGACTACTTGGTTGTCTTCTTGAACAAGACTGATTTGGTTGATGATGAAGAATTAGTTGAATTGGTTGAAATGGAAGTTCGTGAATTGTTGTCAGAATATGACTTCCCTGGTGACGATATTCCTGTACTTAAGGGTTCAGCTTTGAAGGCTTTGGAAGGTGATCCTGAACAAGTTAAGGTTATCGAAGAATTGATGGATACTGTTGATTCATACATTCCAGAACCAGCACGTGAAACAGACAAGCCATTCTTGATGCCTGTCGAAGATGTCTTCACAATCACTGGTCGTGGTACAGTTGCTTCTGGTCGTGTCGACCGTGGTGTATTGACTACAGGAACTGAAATTGAAATCGTTGGTTTGAAGGACGAAGTTCAAAAGACTACTGTTACAGGTATCGAAATGTTCCGTAAGACTTTGGAAGAAGCTCAAGCGGGTGATAACATTGGTGCATTGTTGCGTGGTGTTGATCGTAGCAACATTGAACGTGGTCAAGTTTTGGCAAAGCCAGGTTCAATTAAGACACACAAGAAGTTCAAGGCTGAAGTTTATGTCTTGACAAAGGAAGAAGGTGGTCGTCATACACCATTCTTCACTAACTACCGTCCACAATTCTACTTCCACACAACTGATGTTACAGGTGTTGTTGAATTGCCAGCCGGTGTTGAAATGGTTATGCCTGGTGACCAAGTGACATTCGAAATCGAATTGATCTCACCAGTTGCCATCGAACAAGGGTTGAAGTTTACTGTTCGTGAAGGTGGCCACACTGTTGGTGCTGGAACAGTTACTGATATCGAAGACTAATAATGTTATTAGTCTTCAAAAAAACACGCGTAAGCGTGTTTTTTTTATTTCTTCTTTTCGTCTTTATCATGACCTAGTGCTGCTTTTCGAGTTTCGTCATTACTTTCACTAGTTGGTAATGAAATGAGATCTTCGAATGAATTTGATACTTTTTCTTCACGATTTACAATTTTAGCCATTAATAGTCTCCATATATAGTTTATTAAAGTTAGTTTTATGCAATATTATACAATGTATTCAGTTTAATACGAATAACAGAT
Source organism: Leuconostoc mesenteroides subsp. mesenteroides ATCC 8293 (assembly GCF_000014445.1). NCBI lineage: Bacteria > Bacillati > Bacillota > Bacilli > Lactobacillales > Lactobacillaceae > Leuconostoc > Leuconostoc mesenteroides. The sequence goes on from NC_008531.1 coordinate 595,852, forward strand.
GCATATAAATTATAACACTGTATAATAGTAATTAACATTAGAAATGGAGATTAATAATGACTGAGTTATTGAATATAAAAAACTTGAAAAAACAATTTGGTGAAAAAATAATTTTTGATAATGTAAATGTCGCTGTGCAAAAAGGAGAGGTTATCTCTGTTATTGGTCCTTCTGGCGCAGGCAAATCTACTTTTTTGCGCGCCATTAATATGTTAGATGCACCAACTAGTGGTAAGGTGAATTTTGAGGATCAGGATTTAACAAATCTGTCTGAAAAAGAGTTGGATCAGTTACGTGAAAAAATGGGTATGGTGTTTCAAAGCTTTAATTTGTTTCCAAATTTGTCTGTGATTGAGAACATTAAATTAGCACCGGTAAAAGTTAAAAATATTAGCGACAAGGAAGCAACAAAAACTGCTGAAAAGCTACTTGCTCAAGTTGGCCTAGCCGATAAAGGAACTGTTTATCCAGACAGTCTCTCAGGAGGGCAGAAACAACGTGTAGCGATTGCACGTGCTCTGGCAATGTCTCCTGATGTATTGCTCTTTGATGAGCCGACAAGTGCCTTAGATCCAGAAATGGTAGGTGAGGTATTAGGCGTGATGAAGCAGTTGGCAGAAGATGGAATGACCATGATTGTTGTAACGCATGAGATGGGGTTTGCACGTGAAGTAGCGGATACTGTATGGTTTATGGCTGACGGTGGCATACAAGAGATTGCTACACCACAATCATTCTTTGATAAGCCAAAGACAAAGCGGGCACAAGAATTCTTAGAAAAAGTGTTGTAAAACAAAAAGATGAACAAGCAAAAGAAACATGCCGGTGAATTTGCCGCCACACTAATAGAAGATGGAATGGTTGTTGGTCTTGGAACAGGTTCTACGATAGCATACTTTTTAGAGGCATTAGCTAAACGTATTCAAGATGAAAAAATGACTATTATTGGCGTGACCACCTCAACAAAGACTGCCAGATGTGCGGAAGAACTTGGTATTCCGATTCGTGATATTGACTTAGTACCAATGATAGATTTAACAATTGATGGTGCGGATGAGGTTGATCAGCATTTAAATGGCATCAAAGGTGGTGGAGCAGCTTTCTTAATGGAAAAAATTGTGGCGAGATATTCTAGACGTGTGATTTGGATTATTGACGAACAGAAGCTGCATAGTAAACTGGGACAATTTCCTTTGCCAGTAGAAGTAGTAGCATTTGGCAGTGGTAAACTAATAGCTGAACTAAAAGAGCGTCATTTGCACCCCAAATTACGTCTAGACAACCATCAGCAACCGCTAGTAACGGACTTAGGACACTATATTGTTGATCTAGATTTAGAACAAATTGATCAGCCGTTTGAACTAGGGCGTTATTTAGATGGACAGATTGGTATCGTTGAGCATGGGCTATTTCTAAATGTTGCGGATCAAGTTATTATTGGACAGGACGAAGGCTATCGGATCATGAATAATTTACAGAAAGAAATGTAATGTATTAAAAGCGCTTACATTATTTTTTTAATAGCGTTATAATGTAGTTATTAAGAAATAAGAGGGATAGGCGTATGGCATATAATAACATTTTGGTTGCAATTGATGGTTCAGAAGTTTCAAACACATTGATAAAAAAAGTTGTTGCGTTTGCTCCTGATTCACACATTGATATTTTGACAGTAGTGGATACCACAGGTGGTGGTTATTTTGGTTCGATCGCAATGAATGAAGACGTGGTTTACCAAATGGAACAAACTGCAGAAAAGGCTATTAATGAATCTTTTGATTACGCTAAGTCATTGGGGCATAATGATGTCGATATTCATGTACGTTTTGGTTCACCAAAGCGCGTGATTGCACGTGATTTCCCGAAGGACCACCATAATGATTTAATTGTGATTGGTGAAACCGGGCTGAGCCGTTTACAAAGAGCGATGGCAGGTACGGTACCATCCTTCGTAACACAGGTTTCTAAAGTAGATGTTTTGATTATGCGGACGTTTGAAAAATGAAGCTCAAAAAAACAGGTAGCATACACTACCTGTTTTTTTATTGTGCTTCTTTTATAATTTCAATATTTGTAATCTTTACGGGATTAGCCGGCTTTGATTTTTCACCACTTGAAGTTGCGCTAACTTTAGCGTTGGCTATTTTATCTACTACCGCCATGCCATCAATGACTTGACCAAATACAGTGTAATTACCATCCAAACTAGGATAGCCGCCTTTTTTATAAGCATTGACAATTTTTGTCGGGTAAATATTGGGGTTGACGCCACTTGAAACATCTTCTGGGTTTTGGACAATGAAGAACTGACTAGCATTAGTGTCTGTACCTGCATTTGCCATTGAAACAGCGCCACGAATATTGTATAGTGAGGTACTAATTTCATTTTTAAATCCGTTACCACTATCGATATTCTTGTCTTTACCTTTCCAAATTGATTGCCCACCACTACCTGTACCTGTTGGATCACCACCTTGAATCATAAAATTATTAATAACACGATGAAATGATGTGTTGTTATAGTAACCATTTTTGGCGTGAGTAATGAAATTTTCAACAGCTAGTGGTGTGTATTTATTGAAGAGTTTTATGGTGATGTCACCATAAGTTGTCTTCATGATGAGTTTACTCTCGTTTTTAGCAATTTTAGTTGTTAGTTGAGGGAGGGCAACTTTATCTAGTTGAGGATCTTTTTTTGTACTAGCTGTTTTTTGCTGTGTCATCAGTAAAATGCCAACAATGCTAATGATTAATATGATTCCCATAATAATATGCGGCAAAAATTTTTTCATCATTAAATCCTTTCAATAACATCCGTTTGGACGAACCTTGTAATATAACTGGCTTGTGAATAGTCGGCCTCAAGTAGATTATTTTTATATTCATGCCATGCTTCAGGTACTTGCTCAAATTTAACAATGAGTAAACCCCCGTGGGTTAGCCGCGGTAAGACGTATGAAATTTGTTGTAGGTAATTAGCTGGTCGATCGTTAACATTTTTAGCGTCATCAGAATAATCGAAAATGGCGACACTAATTTGGTTTTGTGAACCAAGTTCATTGATGAATTGGTCATCCAATGTTTTCCCCAGCAAGGTTACACGATCTGACAAGCCACTCATGAAAAGTGAAGCAGCGGCAGCATTGGCATTGTCCTTGGTTGTCGCATAGCTAAGCACTTTTCCAGCATTCCCAACTCTCGTAGCTAAAAATCTGGTATTGATACCATTTGCCGTCGTGCCATCGAGAACTATATCGTTAATTTTGACTGTTTGTTCAATTAATTGATGTGTGAAAGTATTACTTGTGAGAATCATGAAGAACTCCTGTAGGTGATTTAAGATCAAAAATAAAATACTTCGAAATAAAAAGTAACACGTAACCAAGTGATAAACCAGCAAGAATATCACTTGGATAATGCACGTTAACATACACTCTGCTGATTGGAATAATGATAATTAAACTAGTTAGAACAATTACACTGGCAGTTTTGAATAAACTTGGCTTTAGGTGATAATTGATCAAAATAATTAATGAACCATATAATAAAATTGCGGCCATAGAATGACCAGAGGGAAAGCTGTAGCCACTCTCTTGAATAAGTTGTGGTTGTGGCCTGACACGAGTAATCATGTGTTTGAGCACTTGTGTAATGATTCCAGCTGAGAATATGATATTAACGGACAAAAATAAAAGTTCGCGATAACAATGTTTATAGGCCAGAAAAATACTAACAATTACTGATACTACAATAATTGCAGTCATATTGCCAGCCTGTGTAATATAAGTAAAAAATAAAGTAGTAAAGGTACCACGATGTTGGATCAACTGTTGGAAAAATATATCAAATTGGCGAAACCAGTTGGGACTCATCAGAACGCCAAACGTCATTATACCAAAGAGTATAGTCGCCAATACTGTACTTAATCTTTGTTTCTTTTGTTGAATAGTCATGCATTCAATTATACCTGATTATAGTAATTTGTGTTATAATAATAGCATTATTGTTCAACACTATTACGTATGGCGGGGTATCAGAGAGTAAGTGGCGCTGGAAACTTACCAAACAAAGTTCGGAACTCAGTTGATTAAATTGCTAGTGAAACTAAGTAGCTGGCAACGTTTTGTCGCGTTAAGATAAATAAGACGTAGCAATACGTGAACATGGGTGGTACCGCGAAAATTAAGTTTCGCCCCGTGTCATGCCTTTTTGGTGTGATATGGGGCTTTTTTGTTTCAACGGAGCGTCCATGCATCACTAAAGAGAATAAATAAATGATAAAAGGAAAAATTTATGGCATACGATCACAAATCTATTGAAGCCAAGTGGCAAAAATATTGGGATGAACACGAGACGTTTAGGGCTCCTGATAAATCAGAAAAAGAAAAGTACTACGTTATGGATATGTTCCCCTATCCTTCTGGACAAGGATTACATGTTGGGCATCCCGAGGGGTATACAGCGACTGATATTATGAGTCGTTATAAGCGTGCTAAAGGTTTCAATGTTTTGCATCCAATGGGATGGGACGCATTTGGATTACCTGCGGAACAATACGCAATTAAAACAGGTAATAATCCAGCAGGCTTCACCAACAAAAATGTCCAAGTGTTTAAAAATCAAATTAAGTCACTTGGCTTTTCAATTGATTGGTCGCGTGAAATCAATACAACTGATCCTGAATATTATAAGTGGTCACAATGGATTTTTGAAAAGTTATACGAAAAAGGCTTAGCCTACGAAGATGAAATCATGGTTAACTGGGCTCCAGATTTTCCAGGTGGGGGTATTGTTGTTGCCAACGAAGAAGTCATTGATGGTAAGACAGAACGTGGTGGTTATCCAGTTTACCGCAAGCCAATGAAACAATGGGTTTTGCGCATTACAGCTTATGCCGATCGTTTACTTGAAGATTTGGAAGATTTAGATTGGCCAGAAGCTATTAAGGAACAACAACGTCACTGGATTGGGAAGTCAATTGGTGCTTCTGTATTCTTCAATATTGCAGATTCAGACAAACAAATTGAAGTTTATACCACACGACCAGATACGTTGTTTGGTGCCCAGTATATGGTTCTATCACCAGAACATGAACTGGTAGATGAAATCACTACGCTAGAGCAAAAAGAAGCCATTGCCAACTATAAAAAAGAGGTAGAAACTAAATCTGATTTGGAACGAACAGATTTGAACAAAGATAAGACCGGAGCCTTTACAGGTGCTTATGCTACTAATCCAATCAATGGTGAGAAGTTACCTATTTGGATTGCTGACTATGTTTTGTCTTCTTACGGTACTGGTGCTATCATGGCTGTTCCAGCACACGATGATCGTGATTGGGAATTTGCTAAAAAGTTCAATTTACCAATTAAAGCTGTTATTGAAGGTGGCAATGTTGAAGAAGCTGCTTACACTGACGATGGTACGCATATTAATTCTGGCTTCTTAGATGGGTTAAATAAGCAAGAAGCCATCGATAAAGCTATTAGTTGGTTGGAAGAACATAATGCTGGTCATCAACAAATTAACTATCGCTTGCGTGATTGGATCTTTTCACGTCAACGTTATTGGGGTGAACCTATTCCAGTTATTCATTGGGAAGATGGTACACAAACCCTCGTTCCTGAATCAGAATTGCCATTGCGTCTACCAGAAATGACACAAGAACAATTAAAACCTTCTGGAACGGGAGAATCACCATTAGCTAATGCTACTGATTGGCTAAATGTTACTCGTAAAGATGGTGTTAAGGGGCGTCGTGAGACCAATACTATGCCGCAGTGGGCTGGTTCATCATGGTATTTCCTACGTTATGTTGATCCGCATAATTCAGAGGCATTGGCTGATCCTGAAAAGTTAAAGTACTGGATGAATGTTGATTTGTACGTAGGTGGTGCAGAACACGCTGTTTTGCATTTATTGTATGCACGTTTTTGGCACAAGTTCTTATATGACTTAGGTGTTGTACCAACTAAAGAGCCATTCCAAAAATTAGTTAACCAAGGCATGATCTTAGGTGAAAACCACGAGAAAATGTCTAAATCTAAGGGGAATGTTGTTAATCCTGATGAAATTGTTAACAATTATGGCGCAGATACATTACGTGTATATGAAATGTTCATGGGGCCATTGACACAAAGCAAGCCTTGGTCTGAAGATGGCGTTTCCGGATCGCGTCGTTGGTTGGATCGTGTATGGCGTCTGCTAGTTGATGAGGAAGATAAGTTACGTGACCATGTAACAACGGTCAACAAAGGGGACTTAGATAAAATCTATCATCAAACAGTTAAAAAAGTTTCGGAAGATTTGGAGAATATGCGATTTAACACAGCTATTTCTCAATTAATGGTTTTTGTTAATGAAGCATATAAATCAGAAGCTTTACCTGTCCAGTATATGGATGGTTTTGTTCAAATGTTGGCGCCGATTGCACCACACTTAGCTGAAGAACTATGGTCAAAACTTGGACATGAAGAGGATATTAGTTACGTTTCATGGCCAACTTATGATGAAAGTCAGCTTGTTGAAGATAGTGTGGAAATTATTTTCCAAGTGAATGGTAAAGTGCGTGGTAAAGCCACTGTTGCTCGTAACATTGATAAAGATGCTATGCTCGACTATGCTAAGGCTGATGAAAATGTCCAGAACTTTATTTCTGGTAAGGAAATTCGCAAAATAATTGCTATTCCTGGTAAGTTTGTTAATATTGTGGTAGGTTAAGATATCGAATTAACAAATTTATACTTTATTGCTAGTTGAAGAAAAGCAATAATCCCGCTTTTGCGGGGTACATAATTAAAAATGAGGTCTCAAACATGACGAATGATCAACGTCCAGAAAAATTCAACGGTAATAGTCGCGTTGATAAAACAGATGTTGACGGTAAAACGTTAACGGCTGATGAAATTCTAGCATTGGCAGGACGGCACTTACAAGAAAAACGTAATCTGGGACCAAAAACGACACGGAAGTCACGTAGCCATGCTACTATGCCTCAGCCAACAGAACAAGAAATTTTGGCTATTAAAGAGAAAAATATTCGTGCACGGCAAAAAATTATAAAAAAGAAACCTAATTTGCAGGTTCCAGAACAACTATCTACTGCTGATAGCTCTCTAGAGAAACAACCAACGACAAAAGAAAGCAATCAAGCAACATTAATTAAAGGTTCAGCGTGGTTGTCCGTTGGAAACATGGTTTCACGCGTATTAGGCGTTGTATACTTAATTCCGTGGATGGCCATGCTTGGTAGCTACGGTACAAGAGCGAACGGCTTATTTAACCAAGGATATACCATCTATGCAATCTTTTTAGCGATAGCCACATTTGGTATTCCTGCAGCCATTTCAAAAGTAGTCGCGGAATTGGCAGCTAAAAACGATGTCTACAGATCAAGGCAGTTAACAAGGCAATCTATGGCCTTGGGTATTGTACTAGGCATAGTGTTTGGTTTGATTTTGTACTTTGCTGCTCCCGCTTTATCCAATAATAATGCTGATGTTATTCCAGTACTTCATTCCTTAGCACCGGCGGTAGCTATTTTTCCTTTAATGTCAATGATCCGTGGCTTATTTCAAGGGCATCAATTAATGAGTATATCAGCCATGTCACAGGTTGTAGAACAAATTGCTCGGGTTATTTACATGCTAGTAATGGCAGTTATTGTGTTAAAAGCTGACCCAGATAATTGGACTGGTGTAGTTGTGCAATCAACTTTTGCAGCATTTATTGGTGCCATTTTTAGTATGTTGGTATTAATGTGGGGATGGGTGAAGTATCGTCATATATTGTCCCGACCAGTGCTTCACTCTGTAAAACACGAAAAGGCTAGAACACTCAGTTTAGTGCTAAATATTTTGAAAGAATCATGGCCATTTATCATTATTGGCTCTGCTATAACACTGTTTCAAGCTGTCGATCAGTATTCATTCTTTAGCATAATGAATCACTTTTTTTCCGTTTCTAAATCGGATTTGTTGGAAAAATTTTCACTCTTTAGTGCAAATCCCAATAAGCTCATAATGATTATTGTGCCATTTTCAACTAGTATAGCGGCGACAGCGTTACCAATGTTATCAGGTAGTAAAGCTGCGTTAACTTATGAAACGATTCAAGATCAATTAAAGCAGGTATTGAAGTTGTTCTCTTTGATTATGTTGCCTAGTGTTTTGGGAATGTATGCAATTGCAGAACCTTTGTATAAAATGTTCTATCCAATTGAGGCCTCAAACCAAGAAGGTATTTACATGCTACAATACTCAACAATCTTGGCATTGGTATTTAGTTTGTTCATGTTGCTTGCATTTGTATTACAAGCTCTTTCAGAAGTTAAAATTGTTATGAAAGCATTCTTTGTTGGCATTATCATTAAAATCGTTTTGCAGATTCCATTGATACGCTATTTTGAAGGTATGGGTGCTTTGATGACGAGCGTGATTGGCATGTTCATTTCAATTCTCTATATGTTGGACTTTTTGCAAAAGGTTTATGGTGTTTCATTTAGTATGATTGGTAAAGAACTATGGCAAATGTTTATGGCTTCAGCCCTAATGGCTATTGTTGCCTATATTATCGTCTTTGCTATGGACAACTTTATTTTCCCAATGGATACAAAGTTCTCGGTTACTGTGACAACTTTTAGTGCGGTCTTGATTGGTGGCGCTTTGTTAATCATAACGTATTTGCGAATGGGCTTGGGAGATGAGTTATTAGGCCGAAGAATGCGTTATATTCCTAAAATACTGCAACCAAAACGATGATTTTTCATCGTTTTTTTTTATGATAAATAACACCTATAAAGACAATAAAAAATTCTTAAGATAGTACTTTTTGAGGATTATATAGGGTATGCTAAAATTAGGTTTTAAATTAAGCTTTTAGCGGAGGCAAAACAATGACAGATTCTCAAACTGTGTTGCAGCCAGAATTAATCAATCGGCTCGATAGTAAAATTATGTACCTCGGACAATTACAGTCTGCTGTAATGAACCAACAGGTGCCCCAAGTATATGAATTACTTGACTCCAAAAAATTTAACGAGCAAATTCGCCAACGTCCTCATGCAGATTCTAATGCCTTACTCGCCCAAATGGTTACTGACATTCATGATAATCTGGCAATTTTCTTAGCACCTGAATTATTGAAATATTTAAAACAACAGTTTAGTTTTTTTGATTTTGTGGCAACCAGCGATGAACCATCAATTTATCAAGTGTATATTGGCACTTGGTGGGATCACCGCCAATTTGCAATCTTAGACGTGTTGTCGCTCACGTTAACAATTAATAAAAAAATAGTCAGTGAATGGCAAGAAACAATTAAATTGCCAACTGGTGCAAATATCAATGATATTCAAATTCGTGAAATAAAACAAATTACGAATGGCTTACAAACTTTTTTGGACGATGAAACTAAACGGAATTTAGAAGTGCAAGTTTTAAATGATCAGTTAGCTCAACTAAAAGAAAATAAATCTGGACTGCTAGGGCGTACTGATAAAAAGGCCCGGGAAGAATTAGAAAATAAACGTGATTTGTTGTTGGCCTCGCAGCAAAGAGTTCCTGAAGTAAAAGCTAAGTTAGCTGAACACGAATCCGAAATGCTTCAATTGGAAAAAGATGACGCTTTACGTCACCTAGAAATCGAAGAAATATTGTCACATTTTGATGACATTGACGCTTTCATTCAAAAAGTAGATCACCTTTATGTTGACTACTTGAAAACACTATTGCAGAAGAAATGATATGAATTTTGATACTTATAACTATTCACAACAATTGAAGAAAGACTTAGAAGTGTTTCAACGGTGGCAAGTGTTAATTGAAGCACTTTCTGAAGCCAATCAGACTGCTGAAATATTGGATATTACCAAAAAAATATTGGCTTTTGACGTTCATAAATCAGAAATTATGCGTGTAGCGAGTGAACACTGGTACCCCAATACACATTGGATTGCTGTGGCTTTCTCAAACTTAGCTAAAATGACCTCGCTATCGCATACGCAAGTCATTTTACCAAAGATGCAAAAAGTGGCTGAACTCCATTTTGAAGAATTTCCAAACGCGGCTTTCCAATTTACCAAGGCACCTTTAGCTGCAGGAGGTTATTATTTAGAAGAAATATCTCAAAATTTACGCGTTGCATACTGGGATATTGTAAATAAACGTTTTTACTTAGACACTGTGCATTTCATGAAGTTAGTGCAAACAGAAGCCATTCAAATCGCTGGTGTTGAGGCATTAACTATTTTTCAAAAGCGCTTGACAGCAATTAGCTATCTTCTAAAAGATAACGAGTATTCTATTGATATTGTCGGACTTGATATGACAGATACTCAAAATTTGATGATGCAGCAAAAGGATTTGTCAGCTGAAATACTTGATAGTTTGTTTGTTGAGGCGGCAAAGCAAAACTTTGTCTTAACGTTATTACAAAATGATAAAGACGGAGCGGTATTAAAAATAGGATCTGTATCATTAGAGATTATTCAGTACCGTGACCAACAAGAGCACGCGGTCTGGCAATATGATATCATTGATAATAATAAACGTGTTACAATTTATACACTGTTTCAACAATTACCTTTTTTTGCCAACTGGTATGAAAAATGGTTTAATGAAGTTGGTCTGAAGGACAAACGTGCAGTTTTTGTGGATTAAAGCCCAAACTGGCGTCGATTAGAAAGAGGAAACATTATGACAATATTGATTATAATTGCGATCGTTGTAATTATCGCTGTTGCTTGGGTTAGCATTTACAACTCGCTTGTAAAAACACGCATGCAAACAAAAGAATCTTGGAGCCAGATTGACGTTCAATTAAAGCGTCGTAATGATTTGATTCCAAATTTAGTGGAAACTGTTAAGGGGTACGCTAAGCATGAAAGCGGTACGTTAGAAGAAGTAACGAAACTCCGTCAAGAGGTGGAACGGGCCGCAACGCCGGCTGATAAAATGGTTGCCTCAAACCAATTGACTGGTGTTTTATCTGGATTCTTTGCCCGTGCTGAAGCATATCCTGATTTGAAAGCTAATACAAACTTTACAAAGTTGCAAGAAGAACTAACAAACACGGAAAACAAGATTGCCTATTCACGTCAGTTGTTTAATTCAACAACAGCACTTTACAATACGAAGTTACAACAATTTCCAAGTAATATTGTTGCGGGAATTCATCATTTTGAACCTAGTGAATTTTTGCAAGTCCCAGAAGCTGAGAAAGAAGTCCCTACGGTTAAGTTCTAATGTTGTACCAACAAATACAATCAAATAAACGGCGCACCATTGTATTATTATTTGTATTTTTTATTTTGGTAGCCTTAGTCGGAGCTGCAGTAGGTTACCTATTGCTTAATTCCTTAGAAACTGGCGTAGTTGCGGCCATAGTTATTGGTGCTATTTACACAATTATTATGGTTAGTAATTCAACTAATGTAGTCATGGCGATGAACCATGGTCACGAAATCAAAAATGCTGACCAAGCTCCAGAACTGTGGCACACAGTCGAGGACATGGCGATGGTTGCTCAAGTACCGATGCCACGGGTATTTATTATTGATGACGATAGTCCTAATGCTTTTGCTACCGGAAATAATCCTGAGCATTCGGCAGTTGCCGCCACTACTGGGCTACTGAAGATTATGAACCGAAGCGAGTTAGAGGGTGTTATCGCTCACGAAATGAGCCATGTGCGCAACTACGACATACGAATTTCAACTATTGCTTTAGCCTTAGCCGCTGCTATCACACTATTAACTAATATTGGTGGTAATTGGTGGTTTTGGGGCAGTGGTGATAGGCGACGGAATGATGATCGTAATGGTGGTGGTGGTTTACAAATACTGTTGTTAGTATTTTCGATTTTAATGATGGTTTTAGCACCGTTGGCTGCTGCAGCAATTCAAATGGCGATTTCACGTAACCGTGAATATCTTGCTGATGCTGGTAGTGCGGAGCTAACGAGAAACCCACAAGGATTGATTTCAGCATTACGAAAATTAGGTAACGCACAGCCGATGAAGGATGTGGATTCTTCATCAGCTGCATTGTATATTAGTAATCCTTTGAAGAACAAGGAGCGTTTGTTTGATACGCATCCACCAATTGAAGAACGTATTGATCGTTTAGAAAAAATGTAAAATGCGTAAAGGTTAATATAATTGAGCAAAACAAAAAGTCACGAACATATTCGTGACTTTTTTTGTTATGATAAAGAATGATGTAATTTGAATTTTGTGGAGTGTTGGGCGATGAAAAATATTAAAATTAACTGGCGAAAAGTACTACTTACGATACTCATCTTTTTTGCTAGTTCAGTTGTACAAGTAGTTGGATTAAACGCTTTTTTAATTCCTAATAATGTTTTCTCAGGTGGATTTAACGGTATTGCGCAGCTATTATCTTTGTTCTCCCAAAACTTTTTCCACGTTAGCATGCCTACTGGAACATTTATTATGATATTCAACATTCCAGTTGGAATTGTTGGTTGGAAAATGATTGGTGGCAAATTTACAATATTGAGCTTTGCTAATTCACTATTCGTATCTGCTGTTCAAATTATTGCGCCAACACAAGCCCTAACTACGAATCCGCTGTTAGCAGCCTTATTTGGTGGCTTATTAATTGGTGCTTCGATCGGCCTAGCCATGAGATATGGTTTTTCAACAGGTGGTATGGATATTGTCGCGATGGTTGTTCAAAAGCGAACCGGAAAATCGATTGGTGCACTGATGAATGTGATTAATTTCGGTGTTGTTGTTATTGCTGGTTCATTTATAGGCTGGCAAAATGCCTTATTCACAATCATTGGTATTTATGCAACCGGTCGTGTTGTTGATACGCTATATACTGGTTATCAGAAGTTGACGGCAATGATTGTGACCTCCAAAGGTGATGAAGTCGTTGCAGAGTTGCACAAAGACCTAATCCGAGGAATTACCATTTTACCATCGAAAGGCGCCTATACCAAACGTGATTCGACAACATTAATGATGGTTCTTTCCCGTTACGAATTATTTGAAATGCAAGAGGTCGTCCATCGTGCTGATCCAAAAGCGTTTATCAATTTAATGAACACAGTTAGTGTTTCAGGGGAGTTTCTTGATGCTGACCGTCAGCTGCAGATGAAGCGGGCGGTCGCTGTTCCAAAAGTTGAAACCGTCGAGGCGCAGATTGAAGCTGAACAACGGCTAGAAGAGCAACTTGAAAATTTAGACGATAAAAAGTAAAATATAGGAAATAGAAGGAGAATACTTATGCCAATAGTACAAGTCGAATTGCTTGAAGGTCGTACTCACGAACAACTTGCCAAAATGGTGAAAGACATTACCAATGTTATTGTTGAGGACGCAGGCGCATCACGAGAAGCCGTTCACGTTATTTTACGCGAAATGCCAAAAGACCATTATGCGGTTGGTGGTGTCTTAAAAAGTGATCAATAATTTTATTACAAACGATTAAAAACGGGGTATTTTATTCACCCTGTTTTTTTGTAGAAATAAAATTTCAAGTTAGTAACAATAGTGCATTCCTTATGTTTTTTTAACAATTTCATGATAGAATTAAAATGTTAAGAAAAATTTAAACATTGAGAGTAAAAAATAACACTGATTGTGGTGTTTAGAGTGGAAAGGTAGGGAAATATGGAACGACTGGATAAAAAAGTAGTAGCTTCAGGACTGAGTTTATTAGGTCTAGTAGGCGTTGGCTCGGGTATCGCCCATGCTGATGATGTTAAAAGCACTGTCAACAAGGCTGTTAATTCTGTTGCCGAAGCTGCTGGACTAATTGATAACAAAACGGTTAATCTCACTCAAAAGAGTCTAACAATACCAAAAGATAAAGTAGCTCATATTGAGACACCAGCTGAGAAAAAAGTTTCCCAAAAAGCCACTACTAAATTAACATCATATAAAGTAAAGGCTGGAGATTCTCTTTGGTCGATTGCTCATAATCATAATTTGAATGTAGATGATCTCGTGAGTGAGAATAATAATTCTGATTTGATATCAGTAGGGCAAACATTAAACTTGCCAACTAGTGTTGGCGCCGATACACAAACAACAGTGGCTGATCAATCACCAACAGACATTAATAAAAGTACTGATTCCTACGCTGACTCGTTGCAAACTGCCGCTAGCGCACCTGTTTCAGAGGTGTCAGCAGCTGGTAACGTAGAATCAACGGAATCTTCAGTCACTTCTAGTACTTCCAGTCAAGATTCGTTGGCCTCGAGCTCAGCAGCTGAAAGCTCAGTATCTTCGACTCCATCAAGTGAAGAATCAACGTTGGCAAGCACCGCAGATTCTAGTGTGTCAAGTGGAGAATCAGCGCCATCAAGTTCAGTGACAGAGAGTTCGTCAGTCTCGAGCGGATCAGATGAAGAAACAAGTTCAGCGACGGAGGCCACCTCTTTAACAACGTCTAGCACGGCAGATGTAGTGTCAGAAACGCAAAACACATCAGGCAATACTAGTTTGCAAAGTAGTGAGACAATAGCTGCAAGTGCTGCAAGTGACGCCACAGCTTATACGAGTTCTTCAGATTCAACTGCAGCAGATGCTTCAGCCAACATCAATAGTTCTTACGGTGCAGCTGCTGTTTCAAGTTCCGATTCGAGTGCTGGACAACAGTATAATCAGCTATCTTCAACTACGAACAGCAATGGTAGTTTAGTCAATCTTTCTACTGGGTCTGTCAGTCAAATAGTAAATTCTAATACAACACAATCTATGTCTGGAAATTCTGCCGCAATTATTGCGCTAGCGCAACAATTGGTAGCACAAAATATTCCTTATGTTTGGGGTGGAGGAACGCCTTCAACTGGGTTTGATTGCTCTGGATTAGTGAGTTATGTTTTCAAAAATGCTGCCGGCATCTCATTACCACACTCGTCCGTTGAACAAGAAATGTACACTCAAAAGAAGTCGGTTTCTCAAGCTCAACCAGGTGACTTACTATTTTGGGGTACGCCAGGCGCTTCATACCATGTGGCTATTTATATTGGCAATAATCAGTATATTGCCGCACCAAAGCCTGGATTGAATGTACGCGTTGAAACGATTTCACCGAATTTTTTGCCATCTTTCGCCGGCTCAATTAAGTGATTTGGTGCATCAAAGCAAGAGACTAATTGTAGTATGAGCACTAATCCATCAAGAGGGATAAGTGCTTTTTATTTTATTTTTAAATAAATAGTAATCATTACTTTTATATGGTATAATTAATTCATGAGTTACTTTAAGTAAGCTCATTTTACTATTGTAATTACTGACAGTTACTACACATTTCTTCCATGATTAGATAATTGTAACTTACAATTTCATTTATCTGTTTGTCAGCATTGCATTATTTAAGCGCCGTAGCAGGTGCCTTTTCTTTTGAACAATCCTTGTTTTATTGACTATCGTTTTGGCTTGTAACCTGCTTTTAGAGAACTTATAATTAATAATATAGTTTGGTTGATCTTCAATGAGAAAACTTGAACTTTTGCGAAAGCCACTCACCCCCGTGTGGCTTTTTGTTTTGCACTTTTTGAGGTAAATGGACCCATTATTAGAATCAAAATAATTTACAAACATTATGTACTACGATATGATTGATTTGTAACATTGAATAAACCTCAAGGAGAACATGTACGATGACAGTTGAAGAAAAATTTGATAATGCCAAGGACAAGATTGCTGGAAAAGCAAAGGAAGTTGAGGGGAAAGTTACTGGTGACAAACAACGGGAATTACAAGGTAAAACCCAAAACATTTTCGGTAAGGCAAAAGACGCTGTAACTGATATCAAGGATGCAGCAGAGGAAGCCGTTAAAGATACAATTGATGACTACAAGCAAGATAGCAAAAAAAATATTGATAAATAAATATATGAAGAAAAGAGCAACTGATTGTAAATAAAAAAAATCAGGTGCTTTTTTTATAAGTTATTGAGTGTTTAATTAGTTGTAAATTACATATTTCTAGGAAAATTTTAAGTCAAGTCAGATGGTTTTTTCCTGCCTAACTAACGGTTGCTTTTTCTCATAAAAGCGGGTAATATGATAACAACAACTAAAGAAGTTATTTGCAGATATATCGTTGGAAAACGGCCAACAGTTTCTACCACGCCCCAAAAGTCGTGACTATCCGCAAATGTTTTTGACGATTCAAAAGCATTTGTGGATCTCTGTGTCCCAGATGCTTTTTTTGTGTTTAAAGATGATGGCGGATCCGTTAACAATTGTGTTAACAAAAAGGCCTGATTAAATTATATAAACTACCGGTGAAGTTCGTGTTAAAAACAAATTGCAATACCTACTGGGGATGGGTTCAATTGTTTATTTGTTTATACGACAAAGGTAGAATGCATGTTTATTTTGGAGGATCTTATGCAGAAGTTTAGTTCAACAAACAAGTTTGTCCCAATGGGATTAACATTTGAAGACGTCAAGTTAGTTGACGACTTACAGTCAACTGTGACACCTGAATCTGTTTCGGTGACCACAAGCTTAACACCTACTTTGAAGCTTAATATTCCATTACTATCAGCTGCGATGGATACAGTGACAGAAGCACGCTTTGCCACAGCTTTAGCTAAGTTAGGTGGCCTTGGTGTCATTCATAAAAATATGACAATTAGTGCACAGGCTGATGAAGTTCGCAAGGTTAAAACGGCAACGTTTGACTCAGCAGACTTTCCTAATGCGGCTGTTGATGCTAAAGGACATCTGCTTGTTGCTGGTGCCGTTGGTGTAACGAATGACACTGTAGATCGTGTGCAAGCTATGGTTGAAGCAGGAGCTGATGCAATTGTGCTGGATTCCGCACATGGACATTCTGAGGGCGTTCTCCGCAAGGTATCTGAGGTGAGGTCGACTTTCCCTAATTTAAATATTATTGCTGGTAATATTGCAACTCGAGAAGGTGCAGCTGCATTATACGATGCGGGCGCTGATGTTGTTAAAATTGGAATTGGCCCTGGATCAATTTGTACCACACGTGTGGTTGCTGGTATTGGTGTACCACAAGTTTCTGCTATTCGTGATGCCGCCCTTGAAGCGGCTGCACGTGGCAAGAAGATTATTGCTGATGGCGGTGTTAAAACGTCATTAGATATTGTTAAAGCAATATCAGCTGGTGGAAATGCGGTTATGCTTGGATCAATGTTTTCTGGGACGGAGGAAACACCCGGCGAAGTGTTTGAGGACAATGGTCAAAAGTACAAAACATATCGAGGTATGGGTTCAATTGCTGCGATGGAAAATGGATCAAAGGATCGTTACTTCCAAGGTGAAGTGAACGAAGCTAAAAAGATGGTACCAGAAGGTATTGAAGCTCGTGTTACATATAAAGGCGATTTGACAACCATTTTAAATGCTATGTTAGTAGATATTCATAAAAAAATGGCACAATTAGGAGAAACGACGATTGATGACTTAGTTAATCATGAGCATATCGCACGTGATAGCGAAGTATTTGATTTCGAAGCAGCGACGGATAAGCAAAAGCCTGTTGTTGCTGCCCAATTCTAATTATCATTGCAAATAATAGTTCAATCATCTTTGGAGAAAATCATGCCTGAAAATACAGAGTTCATAGGTCTTGGCTACGATCAAGTTTTGTTAGTACCAGGAGCCTCAAATGTTTTACCATATAGTGTTACCTTGCGTACACAATTGTCAGAAAATTTTGAATTAAATATTCCGCTTGTTTCAGAGGCTTTTGGTCCGGAAACAGATACACGTGTTGCGCCAACTGCTTTGAATGGTGGGTTAGGCGTTGTTGCTGAGCAAGAAGATTTATCAAAACAAGTAGCCAGTTTGCAACAAGTTAAGGAGACAGTCGTTGATACTGACAAATATCCTAATGCTTTAGTTGATTCACAGAATCATTTACGTGTAGCAGCTGAAGTGTGGTTAGTGGCTGGTGCAGAAACTCGTGTTGCTGCATTGGTTAATGCAGGAGCGGATGCTATATTCTTTTATTTGCATGAAACGCTAGCCAAGAATACGCGTGATCTTATTAAGCAAATACGACAAGCACATCCAGATTTGTTCATCGCTGTTGGTGTCGTTGAAGATCAAAGCATTGCTGCTGCTTTATATGAAGCAGGAGCAGATACAATACTTGCAGGACGTTCAGTTGACTCATCACTACCAAACGACATTACATACCCATTCTTAACAGTCACAATGAATATTGCAGATGTGGCAGCTGCATATGACAACAAATCAGTCATTGCTGTTGGTGGTATTCATTATTCGGGTGACATTGTTAAAGCGATTGCAGCAGGGGCAGATGCGACAATGGTATCAGATCTGTTAAAAGGATCAGTACTGGAATCTGACGGTTCGTTTAAAGAAGGAGATATGTCAATTGATGATGCAATCTTCCAAACTGACGGTGGCTTGCGCGCCGGAATGGGTTACACGGGGTCACAAACAATTGAAAGCCTAAAATTGAATGCTAAGATTGTTCAAATAACAGATAACGGTTTGCGTGAATCACATCCACATGATGTTGAAATTACTAAACAAGCGCCTAACTACGCGAAAGGATAAGCAATGGTTGACAAACTTGATAAAGTCTTAGTTTTAGACTATGGAAGCCAATATAATCAATTAATCACACGACGTATACGTGAAATGGGTGTGTTTTCAGAACTTAAGTCACGTAATATGACTGCCGAAGAAATCAAGTCCTATAATCCCAAGGCCATCATCTTGTCTGGTGGTCCTAAGTCGGTTTATGAGGAAAATGCGTTTACCATTGATAGCGAAATATTCAATTTAGATATTCCAGTTTTAGGTGTATGCTACGGTATGCAACTAATGGCACAAGAATTAGGCGGTAAAGTTGAAGCTAATCCAGGCAATGGCGAATTTGGACAAACTGTCCTACAACAAACTGAGTCTGCTGGGCGATTATTAGCTGATACACCAGTATCACAAACTGTTTTGATGAGCCATTCAGATAATGTCATTGAATTACCTGAAGGATTTAAAGTGATTGGTGGCTCAGATAAAACGCCAATTGCTGCTATTGCTAACGAAGAACGTCGTTTGTATGGGGTTCAGTTCCACGCAGAAACGACCTTGTCAGAAAATGGTAAGCAAATTTTAACGAATTTTGTTAAAAATATTGCTGAAGCAGAATCTAACTGGGACATGAGTGGATTTATTGATGAACAAATTCAAAAAATTCGCGAAATTGTAGGCGATAAAAAGGTATTGCTTGGACTATCAGGTGGTGTTGATTCATCCGTTGTTGGTGTTTTGTTGCACCGCGCGATTGGTGACCAATTGACATCTATATTTGTGGATCATGGCTTGCTCCGTAAAAACGAAGCAGATCAGGTGATGACAATGTTGGGTGGCAAGTTTGGATTAAACATCATTAAAGTTGATGCCCAAGAACGTTTTTTGGATAAATTGGCCGGTGTTTCAGATCCTGAACAAAAGCGAAAGATTATTGGAAATGAGTTTATCCAAGTTTTCAATGATGAGGCTAAAAAGTTAGATGGCATTGAATTCTTAGCACAGGGTACGCTATATACTGATGTTATTGAATCTGGTACCGATACGGCACAAACTATCAAGTCACATCATAACGTTGGTGGCTTGCCAGAGGATATGCAATTCCAGCTAATTGAGCCACTTAACACATTATTTAAGGATGAGGTTCGTGAATTAGGTGAAAAGTTGAATATGCCACACGAAATGGTTTGGCGTCAACCATTCCCCTGGGCCCGGATTAGGGATTCGTATCCTAGGAGACATCACTGAAGATAAGTTAGAAATCGTACGTGACTCTGATTGGATTTTGCGTGATGAAATCGCCAAAGCTGGTCTAGAAGGAGACATATGGCAATACTTTACGGTATTGACTGGTGTCCGTTCAGTTGGTGTCATGGGTGATTACCGTACTTACGATTACACGATAGCAATTCGTGCTATTACTTCTGTCGATGGTATGACAGCTGATTTTGCACGTATGCCATGGGAATTATTGCAAAAAATATCAGCTCGTATTGTCAATGAAGTTGGTCATATTAACCGCGTGGTGTATGATATTACGGCCAAGCCACCTGCAACAGTTGAATGGGAATAATCTCCAAAAAAATAAACCTCAAATGAGGTTTATTTTTTTTCGACAAATTATCTGTCTTTATTTAATTAATATGTACGTCCAGAAGGACTTTTTATTTCAAGAAATTATTGCGGTTTTCCCAAAGATATGAAATCGCTAAAATAAGCAAGCCTAAGTTAGAGGCAATAATAGCAAAAGTTGGTTGGCTCATAATCCAACTAATCAAAGACGCAAACATAAGTATGAGTGAAATCATTAAAACAAAAACTGACACTTTTTTCATAAAATATTCTCCCTAATTTTGATCGTGATTGCTTGAAATTAAATGCAAAACATAAGGCACGACTACTACCGTTCATGTTATCACAGCAATTATCTTTATTCAAATAGACCGCTTATCAAACAAATTGTAACGTTTGGCTCAATGTGACTATTTTTATAGTGATGGAATAAATATGAAACACAAATAAATGAGCACAATAATTTGCACTACAATCCCTACAACAGCTGTGATGATCATATAACGATTATGAAGGATTAGTCCAGCGATTAACAATGCAGTTAATAGAAGGGTCAGAACAAATAACAATGAAAAGGGCACTATCATATTCTCCGATGTTTTTGCTACTGCTATTTTATCACAGATGGCCTGAGAAAAATCCAATGGAATATCGACTTTTATACAGTTATTGCGTCTGAAATAGCAAAAAGACTGCAATAAGAATATTGGTCAAACAAATAGATTATAGATAATTTATGTGAACATAAAGAAACGAAAAAAACAAAACAGTATTGTTTGAATAACAATACCAAAAGAGGTGATAATGATTGTTCCGCGGCTGCGAATTATAATTCCAACGAATAAAAAAGTAATTAAACAGAGTGTTACGAATAAAATAAAAGTGTAAAGAAAAATAATTGTCATGATGACTCCTTAATGAGCTTAGTAAAAATTATATCAAATTCTGGAAAAGGCGTACACACTCGATTTTGAGAATAAATATTGACATAGACAAACCACCCACAGAAACGAGTGGATGGCATGTGACATTATTATGTAATTTGAATATTTAACGAGGATTAACTATAAATTAAATGACTAATTGTTTTCTCTATGATGGAAGATCAGCTGTTAAATATACAATGTAACTTTACTGTAAGTTGTTTACAAGCGCTTACATTTAAGTTATACTATATATGTGACATCAAATAAAGTTCAAGGAGGACATTATATGTCAGTTGAAGATAAGTTTGATAATGCTCAGGACAAGGTTGCTGGTAAAGCAAAAGAAGTTGAAGGCAAAGTTACCGGTGACAAGAGTCGCGAAGCACAAGGTAAAGCACAGGGACTTTTTGGTAAGGCGAAAGACAAGTTATCTGATGCTGCCGAAGCCGTTAAGGATTCTGCTGAAGATGCAGTTGATGCCGTCAAAGATGGCGTGGAAAAGTTGAAAAAATAATAAGTAAAACCGTCCGACTAACTCTTTAGTTGGACGGTTTTTGAATGACTTGCAACACACAAGCATTGACATTGCTTAACCTAATTATGGTTAAGTTCTTTTTTATGGTAAAATAAAAAATATATATTTTACAGAAAATATTGAGAGTTGCGATGACAATTAATTATCCAGTCGGTACTCATCACGGTAAGACGTTAAAAAATAACACATTGCGTACCGGTAAAACAACTAAAAAGGTATTATTTGGTAAGCGAGGTATGGGTTTGGAAGATGAAATTAATCTTGCAAATGACTATTATCTTGCTAATCGTTTGGCAGTAGTTCATAAAAAGCCTACACCAATAACCATAGTAAAAGTTGACTATCCTGCTCGCTCTGCTGCCAAAATTACAGAAGCTTATTTTAAACAAGCCTCTACAACTGATTATAATGGTGTTTATCAAGGAAAGTATATTGACTTTGATGCAAAGGAAACAAAAAATAAAACGTCATTCCCTTTGAAAAATTTCCATGAACATCAAATTTCTCATTTAGCAAGTATTTTGTCCCAAGGTGGTATCGGGTTTGTTATCATCAAATTTACGAGTTTAAATGAGAATTATGTCTATCCTGCTAGCGAATTAATACAACAGTGGCAACATTTGAATGGCAAACAGTCGATTTCTTATCAAGAAATAGTTGATAAGAGTTTTGTTGTGCCTGAAAGTTTAAATCCGAGTTTGGATTATCTCACAGCTGTGGATAAAATGCTTGAAGCATTACATTAAATTTTAGGAGTTTTCAATAGTATGGCAAATGACAAAGCGAATCAATGGTCGCGTGTAAATCGTAATCATAAGATGTACGACCAATACCCTGCACAAGAACCACCACGTCCGCCAAAACCAAATGGTCCAAAGGGTAGTGGGTCCAGAAAACCAAGAAAAACTAAAAAGAAGCGTCGTTGGATATTAGCCATATTCTTATGGTTATTTACTCTTGGTCTGATTGCTGGGCTTGCGGGAACAGCCTTGTTCTTCACTTATGCGAATGATGCACCCAATATTACAGAGTCGGATTTAGCTTCGGAAAACTCTACACAGCTCTTAGATTCTAAGGGGAATGTCTTTTGGAGCATGGCCACTCAAGATCGTGATTATGCTAATTCCAATGAAATACCCAAACAATTAAAGCAAGCTGTTGTTTCTATTGAAGATCGACGTTTTTACAAACATCATGGTGTAGACCCAATACGTATTGCCGGAGCTGCAATTTCCAATATTAAGGGTTCTTCTCTGGGGATGCAGGGCGGATCTACTCTGACGCAACAATTAGTTAAATTGTCCGTCTTTAGTACATCAACGTCTGACCAAACATTTAAACGTAAGGCGCAAGAAGCATGGTTAGCCTTACGTGTGGAGAAGAATTTTACTAAAAATCAAATTTTGACGTTTTATATGAACAAAGTGTACATGGGACACGGCGTTTACGGAATGAAAACAGCTTCAGAATATTTTTATGGTAAAGCGTTAACTGATCTTTCTTTGCCACAATTGGCTTTGCTTGCTGGTATGCCACAATCACCAACTTATTATGATCCCTACTTAAAGGACACCACGGCTGCAAAAGAGCGTCGTGACACAGTTTTGAAAGCTATGGTTACTTATGGTGCGATTACGTCAAAGCAAGCGACAGAAGCAATGAAAGTGCCTGTCAGCGATGGCTTACAAGATTTAAATGCCAAAACAGAGGCGGCTAATAGCACTCGTCAAGTTGCTGATGGGTACGCTTTATCAGTAATAACGGAAGCCAAAAAGCTAGGTTATGATACAACAAAAGCCGGTTTGAAAATCTATACTAATATGGATTCTAATTTACAACAATCCCTTTATGATAATGCCAATGATGGTTCTGTTACTTTTTCTAGTGATGACTTACAAATTGGTGCAACAATGACAGATCCAAATAATGGTCACGTTATAGCCCAAATTGGCGGACGTAATGTTAATACCTTGCAGGCACTTAACCGAGCAACCGGCAAGAACCGTTCATCTGGTTCATCAATTAAACCATTACTAGATTATGGGCCAGCAATTGAATACCTTAACTGGCCAACTTATCGAACAGTTGAAGATAAAAAATACAAATATAACGGTACAAACATAAGTGTTTACAACTGGGATAAAAAATACATGGGAAACATTACCATGCGTACGGCCTTAACGCAATCGCGAAATATTCCTGCAATCAGAACCTTAGAAGAGGTTGGTGGTTCAAATGCCGAGAAGTTTGTTAATGGACTAGGCATTACGACGAACTCAACACCGGGTGGTTCAATGGCCATTGGAATCGATGTTTCAACCGAACAGGAGGCAGCAGCGTTTGGTGCTGTTGCTAATGGTGGTGTCTATTACAAGCCAACTTATATTTCTAAAATTGTCACTGCAGATGGCACAACCCATAGCTACACATCAAGTGGCACACGTGCTATGAAGACCAGTACAGCCTTCATGTTAACTGATATGATGAAGGGTGTTATCAAGCCTAATGCAACCGCAGCAGATGCCGCAATTTCTGGGTTATATCAGGCTGGTAAGTCAGGGCTAGTAGCCTATGATGATAATGCTGGGATGCCTGATAAAGCGATATCGGATGCTTGGTTTACCGGCTATACAAAATCGTATACGCTCTCTGTATGGACTGGATTTGATGTTCCTAGTAAAAATTACATTCCTTGGACAGAGCAAGATTTACCGGCGCAGTATTATGCCAAAGTGATGGCTTATGCTATGCAAAATAAGTCAAATACCGATTGGACCGCACCAGATACAGTTACTGCTAAAGTGAAGGGAAATATCGTTGAATATGAAGTCAAAGATGCTTCTTGGAGTAACGGTGGACTGCCGAGTGTGAATTCCATTGCGCAATCTGGGGAAACTCCATCTGAAGCAGGAATTAGTGCAAACTCTGCTTCAACTGGTTCTACAACTGGCAACAATTAATTTAGAGTTTCTCGGTCTTGCTTTCATAGCAAGACCTTTTCTTATAGAGGAGAATATTATGCGACTTTGGGTAACGGGTTACCGAAGTTATGAATTAGGAACATTCGGTGACAAAGATCCTAAAATTAAAGTTATCAAGTATGCATTACATCAAACGCTAAAAGAACAAGTTGATAATGGGTTGGAATGGGTTATCACAGGTGCCCAGCTAGGCATTGAGCAATGGACAATTGAAGTTGTTGCTGATATGAAGAAAGACTATCCGCAACTTAAATTGGCTGTAATGTTGCCTTTTAAACAGTTTGGCAGTCAATGGAGTGAGGATAATCAAGCTAAATTGCAGAAATTGATTGCACAGAGCGATTTTTCTGAGAGCGTATCGACTAAACCCTTTCAATCGCCTATTCAACTAAAAAATTACCAGAAATTCATGTTAGCGCACACAGATGGCGCATTGTTCTTTTATGATACGGAATTTGAAGGGAAGACAATATTTGATTTTCAAGTTGTGACAAAGTATCAAACGCAAACGCCGTATCCTCTTGTCCAAGTGGACATGTATCAGTTACAAGAGTATGCATCGGAACTTGAAGAAAAAATGAATGAAAATCGTTACGATTATTAGTATTAAAAATGCCTTGTAATTCATTAGAATTATTGGTAACATAGGATAAGTAAAAAAATAATCGAGGTATAGCTTGTGGAACAAGTAAAATACACGCAAAAAGACATTTTGGAACGCGTCTTTAAGCAAAAACGTATGGGGGTCGGTTATGATCCTGCTGATGTTGACAGCTTTCTAGATGATATTATTAAAGACTATGGTGCATTTGGTAGCCGAGTTGAACAACTAAAAAGTGAAGTGGCTCGTTTACAAGTCGCTTTGAAAGATGCCCAAGATCAACTAGTTGCTGTTAAACAGCAACAAAGTGTTGCACCGCAACAACCAGTTCAAACTGCTTCTCAACCTCAACCAGTTGAGGATCAAAGACAAGCAGCAGTCGCACAGCAAGCGGCAGTAACTAACTTAGATTTGATTAAGCGTGTTGCTAATTTGGAGCGTGTGGTGTTTGGTCGCGATCATAATAGTGCTGAATAAATAAAAAGATAATAATTTTTGCAAGTATCGGGTAATTGCGCGTTATATTTCTAACGTGAGGAAGGTCCATGCTCGTACACTCTGAGATGGGTGTAGTGTTTGTGCTGGGATAAAAAATAAACCCAGGAACAGTGATGTTACGGCAGTCGAAAGGGCTAAGGCTTAGGCTATGTCTGAATAGGCTCGAAGGTGCCATAGAAACGTATATGCTAGTGAAAGCTAGTATTTGAGACGAGGTAAACCCCACAAACGGGCAACCCAAACTTTTGGTAGGGGCGGCTGGCCTAGTGAAATGAAGCGATGGTCGGTATGGTTCGTTTGAACGAACTTAGATAGATGATTACCGAAGGTGTAATGTTACCTGCATTACACTGGAACAAAACATGGCCTATAGATACTTGTAACAGGTAGACTCGCTTCGGCGAGTTTTTTTGTATAAAAAATTTAGTTATTCAATATATTTTGTATATCTACGTTTTTTTATTGTATAAAAATTCAAATCAAGGTAAAATTAGTAATGTTGTTTCACATGAGGAGAAATTAAATGAATAGTATATTAAAAAAAATATCAATCGTGATAATGACGATTACAATGTTACTGCCATTGTTAGCAGTTTTGCCAACTCATGCTGATGCTGCGACTACGGATCCGGCCCTAACTAAAATCAAGAAAAAGGGTACGTTAGTAATTGGTCTGTCAGCAGATTATGCACCATTTGAGTTCCATGCTACGGTCAACGGACGTGACCAAATTGTTGGTTTTGATGTTGAGATGGCTAAAAAAATTGCTAAGGATCTTGGTGTTAAGCCTGTTATTAAGGAAATGGGATTTGATGGTTTAATCGGCGCCTTGCAAACTGGTAAAATTGATGTCATTATTTCGGGTATCAATGCCACACCAGAACGAGAAAAGGTAGTTGATTTTTCAAATTCATATATGAAGCCTTTGCAGACTGTAATGGTTTTGAAAAAAGATGCCTCTAAATATAGTGGCAACCTAAACTCTTTTTCTGGTAAGAAAATTGGTGTACAAAAACAAACTACCCAAGAAACTTATGCTCAAGAAAGTATGAGTGGATCAACAATAGTCAGTCTTCAAAAAGTTCCTGATTTGGTTGCACAATTATCTACTGGTAAAATTGCTGGAATCGTGCTTAATGAACCAATATCTAAAGCTTACACACAACAAAATAAAGCCTTTAAAATCATTTATCCAAAGCCTTCTTCTGGAGAAGGGGCAGTTTCAATCGCAATGCCTAAAAATTCTCCAGTCCTAAAAGCCAAAATTAACAAGTCACTTGGTAACATCATTAAATCAGGTGAATTGGAAGCTTATCAAAAAAGAGCTAATAAGCTAATGTTTGCCGATCAAAGCTTCTGGGCTAAGTATGGTAATTTGTTTGTTAAGGGAACATTGTTGACGCTTGCCTTAGCTGCAGTGGCGGTAGTTTTGGGTATTGTGCTTGGAACAGTCTTTGCCTTATTCAAGTTGTCTCCCAACGCCATTTTAAGAATTATTGGTAATGTTTATGTTGAGTATGTCCGTGGCACACCGTTGCTAGTACAAGCGTTTATGGTATTTTTCGGTACGCAAGTAATAGGCTTGAATTTATCAGCTTTTGCTGCTGGTGCTCTTGCAATGGGACTTAATTCAGCTGCTTATGTTGCTGAAATCATTCGTTCAGGAATCAACTCTGTTGACTTTGGACAAACGGAGGCTTCGCGCTCACTTGGCTTGTCAAAAGGCAAGACAATGCGATATGTCATATTACCACAAGCGGTAAAAAACATTTTACCTGCTCTAGGTAATGAATTTGTGACAATTATCAAAGAAGGTTCGGTTGTTTCTGTTATTGGTGTTGGTGAATTGATGTTCCAAACTGGTGTCGTTCAAGGAGCTAGTTTCAAACCATTTTTCCCATTAGTTATTGCATCACTGATTTACTTCGTTTTGACGTTTGGAATTAGTCGCTCATTGGGTTACGCCGAAAAACGTATGAATCGTAGTTCACGATAAGTTATTTTAATGCAAATAAAAAAGGACGCATCTGTCAATGATGCATCCTTTTTTGTTATTCAAATAATACACGAACACCTTCTGGAACTGTGAAGTCTTTTTGGAGTAGTGATAATTCGCCGGACTCGTCATCACGAGCGTACAATGATACATTGTCGGTATCTTGATTAGCAACCACCAAGAATTGTTCAGATTCATCCCAATTCATGTCTCTTGGGAACTCACCTTCAGTACTGATTAATTGAATACGTTCAATTTCAGATCCGAGATTAGTTGTTTTGAAGACTGCGACTGAGTTATTACCACGATTTGAAACATATATGAAGCGACCGTCTTTACTGATACGGATTGCAGCAGCTCCGTTATGTGCTGTCCAATCTGATGGTATAGTTGGTGCTGTCTGTACGTGTTCAAAAGAACCATCTTCACTGTTGTATTTCAAAACACTGAGTAGACTTGATAATTCGCCGAGGAGGTAAGCATATTGACCATCTGGCGAAAATCGAATATGACGAGGTCCAAAGCCATCTTCTGCTTTGAAACGAGCGGCTTCAGCTAACTTGCCATTGTCTGATACGTCAAAAGTAATAACTTCATCTGTACCCAGATCAACTGCAACTAAACGGTTGTCAGGAGTTAAATTGCTAAAGTGAATATGTGAAGATCCTTGTTCAGGACGTGGACCTGACCCTTTATTTTGCCAAGTATCGGTTAACGTCAAATTACCATCATCATTAATTCGGTAAACTTCAACAGTTCCACGGTGATAATAACCTGCATAAACAAGTTGACGATCTTCATCAACACCAATATATGCCGGTGCTGAGCCTTCACTTAATTGTGCATCAATCTCAGCAAGGGGTCGAACGGAATTATCAAATGTAACAACACCACCTTGACCATCACGATTCTCAACCGCGTAGACTTTGTTGGCTTTTGATATTGCCAAATAAGTTGGATTTGTCAAACCCCCAACGAATGTGGAGTTTTGTAATAATTTTTTCTCTGTATCAAGCTCAGCTTCATATATACCTTTTGAAACGCGCTTTGTATACGTACCAAATAGAATTTTATAGACTGCCATTATATAGTAGCTCCTTTGAATGTCTGTTTTAATTATACTTGTATGTAAGCATTTACACAAATATAATTTTTAGCCTTATTTAATTATCACATCATCGTAAAAATATTGCAAAGTAACAGCCATTCGCAATTCTATGGTAAAATAATTACAATTGTATAGCATGAGAAGGGGCGTTTTTATGAAAAAACCAGAGCAACAGTCATGGTATAGTCGTTGGTTTTCTGGCAATGACTTGTTAAATGGTCTGATTGTAATTTTATTAGTTTTGCTAATCATTTTTTTGGCTTGGCAAGTACGTTTTTTGTTTGAACCAATTCGTGCATTATTTACGGCTGTCGGTGCACCTATAATGATAAGCGGTGTGCTGTATTATTTGCTGAGTCCGATTGTCGGTCTTCTGGAAAAATATGTGCATTTACCAAGAAACTTATCGATTGGTGTGGTCTTGATTGTCTTATTAGCTATCATTGGAGTAGCCATTGCTGCTATTGTCATGGTATTGCGCAATCAAGTCATTCAATTTATCGATAACTGGCCAAATTACTGGAAAACCAGCGAAGCTTTTATTAATGAGACCTTTGCCAGTGAACAATTTAAGTTTATCAGAGATTATTTGAATCATACGAATTCTGATCTTAATCAAAATGTATTAGATTGGAGCAAAAAATATTTGACAAGCGGGGTTGCAGGCATCAGTTCGTTTGCATCAATCCTTACATCAATTGGTGTGACAATTGTTTCGACGCCGTTTATTCTTTATTATATGCTGTTAGATGGACACAAATTTTCGTCATTTGTTTCTAGTAAGTTTCCAAATAACTCACAACTATCAGTACGCTACTTATTAACGGAAATTAGTAAGCAAATCGCTCAATATATTCGTGGACAACTTGGTGTTGCACTCGCTGTAATGATTATGTTTTCCATAGGGTATACCATTATTGGTTTGCCGTACGGTATTTTATTAGCGCTGATGGCAGGCTTCTTTAACTTAATCCCGTATGTTGGATCAATTATTGCACAAGTGCCAGTTTTCACAGTTGCTTTGATTGCTGGTGGCCCAAAAATGCTAATATTAGCTATTATCGTACTAGCTATTGAACAACCGATTGAAGCACATGTTATTTCACCAAAAATTCTCGGGGAGGCGTTATCAATTCACCCTGTTACTGTTATCGTTGTGTTATTGAGCAGTGGACATATTTTTGGTGTATTAGGTATTGTGTTAGCGGTGCCATCATATGCTGTAGCTAAAGTGTTTGTTACACACATCTATGATTGGTGGCGTGCAAACTCAGATTTATTTGAAGTAGAGGAAGTAGCTGAAAAATGACGAATCATATTGTTTTATTTGAACCTTTAATGCCTGCTAATACGGGAAATATTGCTCGTACGACTGCTGGAACTGATGCAGTCTTACATTTAATTGAACCGTTGGGGTTTGAACTTGATGACAAACACGTTAAACGTGCCGGGTTAGATTATTGGGATCATGTAAAGTTGGTGAAACACCCAAGCTTGCCTGATTTTCTAGACACTTTAGCAGAAACAGACAACTTATACTTGGTTTCTAAATTTGCTAACCAAGACTACACACAGCCTAATTACGCACAAAATGATACTGACAATTACTTCTTATTTGGAAAAGAAACCACAGGGCTACCAGAAGTATTTATGCGTCAAAATCCGGAGAAGGCTATTCGTATCCCACAGGATGATTCACATGTTCGTTCGTTGAATTTATCGAATACTGTCGCAATTGTGCTTTATGAAGCATTGCGCCAGCAATCTTTTTCAAATTTAGAAACAACTCACACATACGAGCAAGACAAACTGAAATAAACAGTTGACAGATATAAATTTCCCTGATAAACTAATATAGTTGTTTCGTTACAATGAACAACTATTGACCATGGCTCGTTGGTCAAGTGGCTAAGACGCTGCCCTTTCACGGCGGAATCGAGAGTTCGATTCTCTCACGAGCTACTAAAAAGCGCAACTCTGGTTGCGTTTTTTTGTGTTTAAAAATTAAATTTTTGAAATAGAGTTAAGCAAAGCTTAAGAATTTGATGTGAACATTTGTTCGAGTTTCAAAAATGATAAAATAAAGTGTTAGAATGAACTGACTAAGAGGTGGAACTTTGGCGACAAGAAAGACTACACAAAGACGGCGTACAACACGTGGTAAAAATAGTAAAAAAAAGAACCCTTTAGTTCAAAACCTATGCTTCTTGGGTGGTATTGTCTTAGGTATACTAGGTATATTTAAGCTTGGCATATTAGGGGTATTTATTGCTGACATTTTCCGTTTTTTCTTTGGAAACATGTATCTTGTGATTTTAATACCTATGACATTATTTTTAGGGTACTATTTTATTACTCGAAAAACACCTAAAATAGCAACTCATTTTTGGGTTGGCGCTTTTATGATGTTCATTGCTATTGAGACAATTTCATCATTGTTATTTTTTGAATACACACTAAAAAATGCAGATGGATATGTTGGCGAAGTGGTGCGGTTAATTGGTCAAGATTTTGTCAATCAATCAGCAAACACACCGGTTGGCGGTGGTATAATCGGCGCGGCATTATATCATCTACTGTTTATGTTAATGTCTAGCATTGGCACGTGGATTGTAACAATAATCTTATTATTCAGTGGTATTGCAATCTTTTTCCGTATTCCAGCTCGTGACATTGTTCAGCAAGGTGTTGAAAAAGCTCATGAAGGGGTTACTCATATTCAGGAAAAACGAGCTAATGAAAAGCCAACCCGACAATCGCTTTTCAAACGTGATAGACACAAGAAAGATATTACTGATTATGGAGATGATCCATTAGGTGTGAGCCGAGATGATAGTTTGTCAACCGATGTTCTCCCAAAAATAGAAAAAGACGTCAATCCACCTAGTGTTCATGAAAATTTCAATGAGCCTGAAATTAAATGGAATGGTCCTATAGCGCCTCAACCAACAAAAAAGTCTTCCAAAGATCAGGCCGAAAAGACTTCTGTTAGTGATAGCGAAGTTTCTACAGATATGTTGGAAAAAGAAAATCCGGATTACCAGTTACCAACTGCTGACCTATTAACGCAATTAGCGCCTACAGACCAAACAAAAGAGTTTAAAGGTTTAACCGACAAATCGCGTCTTGTCCATGATACGCTGCAAAGCTTTGGTGTTGAGGCGGAAGTGACCAGTGTCTCATTAGGACCTACGGTAACTCAATATGAGTTGAAACCAGGGCAAGGCGTTAAAGTAAATCGAATTGCTAATCTATCGGATGATTTAGCATTGGCATTAGCTGCAAAATCAATACGAATTGAGGCGCCAATCCCCGGTAAACCCTATGTTGGTATAGAGGTTCCTAATGATACTCAGGCAACTGTTGGATTCCGAGACATGATTGAGAATGCGCCATTTGATGATAATCCACTCAATGTGCCACTTGGCCGAGATGTAACAGGAAATATTATCATGGCAGACTTATCGGCTATGCCTCATTTGCTTATTGCTGGATCTACTGGATCTGGAAAATCAGTAGGGCTTAATGGTATTATTGTATCTATCCTTTTGCGTGCAAAACCTAATGAAGTTAAATTAATGATGGTTGATCCAAAAGTTGTTGAGTTATCTATTTATAACGGGATACCACACTTGCTGACACCAGTTGTTTCGGAGCCCCGTAAAGCAGCGAAGTCTTTGCAAAAAGTTGTTGACGAGATGGAAAATCGTTACAAGCTTTTAGCTCAATTTGGAAAACGTAATATTGGTG
The DNA here is from genome assembly GCF_000014445.1 of Leuconostoc mesenteroides subsp. mesenteroides ATCC 8293. Lineage (NCBI taxonomy): Bacteria > Bacillati > Bacillota > Bacilli > Lactobacillales > Lactobacillaceae > Leuconostoc > Leuconostoc mesenteroides. The sequence goes on from NC_008531.1 coordinate 628,338, forward strand.
AATATAATGCGGCGGTTGAAAAGCAGAATGCTGAAGCTAAGGAAACAGATCAGCCAATTATGCAACCAATGCCATATATTGTTGCTATTGTAGATGAATTCGCTGACCTAATGAGTACGGTGGGTAATGAAATTGAAGTTTCTATCGCGCGCCTTGGTGCTAAAGCTCGTGCAGCCGGTATTCACATGATTTTGGCCACACAGCGACCTGACGTTAAAGTGATTAACGGTACTATAAAAAGTAATATTCCTGGTAGAATTGCTTTTAGAACAGCTTCTGGAATTGATTCACGCACTATTCTGGACAGTAATGGTGCTGAGAAGCTGCTCGGAAAAGGGGATATGATTTTTGCACCGCCCGGTAAGCCGACACAACGTGTTCAAGGTGCATTTATTAGTAACACTGATGTGACTAATATTGTTGAATTTGTTAAGTCACAACAAGAGGTTCAGTATTCCGATGCAATGACTGTTACAGATGAAGAGATTGCTCAAGATAATTCGGAAAATGCTGATGGAAATAGTGATGATGAGTTATTCCAAGAAGCTTTGCAATTTGTTATTGAACAACAAAAAGCCTCAACATCACTGTTACAACGTCGTTTCAGGATTGGTTATAATCGAGCCGCTCGATTAATTGATGATTTGGAAGCAGGCGGTTACATTGGACCAGCAGACGGATCACGGCCAAGACACGTCAATATTTCAGATGGTAGCTCTGGGATAGAAAGTTAGCATTAGTTTCAAACTAAGTAGTATGATTATATTTTTTGAGTAGAATTAAATGATTAAGCAAACAGGAGAATAATAAAAATGGCACTTACAAAAAATCAAATTGCTGCACTACAAAATGTTTTTGATAATGGTATTTTAGATCATGATGTCGAGGCATTAGAAGCGCTAAAGATTGTATTAGCAGATTTAAAAAAATAATTGCAACACAGCAAAAAAAATGTTATGATGTTTCTCAGAAACATTGATAAGGACAACTCGATTGTCATGCACTTAAAGAGAGTTCATGTTTGGTGAAAATGAGCAGTGCATACATAAGAGACTACCTTTGAGTGGTGATTTAGTAGTTTTAAATGAAAAGTTGCCCGGGTGATACCGTTATATATCATTTGAGAGAAATAGGAATTTTTCCTGTTTTAAACTTGGGTGGTACCGCGGTAAAACGTCCCTTTAGATCTAATAAGGATCTGAAGGGACGTTTTTGTTTTATTAATGTAAAATACTAGAATGGAATTTGAAAGGAAAATAGCATGGCAGAAATCAGTCTTACATTCCCAGATGGCGCTATTAAAAAGTTTGATGAAGGGATTAAGCCAATTGGGGTTGCCGAAAGTATTTCAAAGTCATTGGCAAAGAAGTCAGTGTCAGGAAAAATAAATGGTTCATACATTGGCATGAACGATGTTATTACTGAAAGTGGCGATTTTCAACTAATCACTACATCAGATAGCGAAGCATTAGATCTACTTCGTCACTCAGCATCTCATTTATTAGCACAAGCATTAAAGCGAATTCCAAAATTTGCTAACATTCATTTTGGAGTTGGTCCTTTTATTGAAAATGGCTTCTATTACGACACAGATAATGGGGCTGGCAATCAAGTGTCAATCGAAGATTTCCCTGAAATCGAGGCGATTATGCACAAAATTGTGAAAGAGGATCTACCAATTCTTTCTCGCGAAATCACACGTGATGAAGCATTAGAAATATTTGCTGATGATCCATATAAAGTTGAGTTAGTAAATGATCTACCAGTCGATGAAAAGATCACAATTGCTGTTCAAGGAGATCATATTGAGCTTGATAAGGGTGGTCTGGTACCATCAACGGGTTGGATTAAGCATTTTAAGCTTACTTCAGTGGCTGGCGCTTACTGGCGTGGAGATTCAAGCAACCCAATGATGCAACGAGTATATGGAACGGCCTTTTGGAAAGCAGCTGACGTTGAAGCAGAAATTGCTCGTCGTGAAGAAGCTAAGGAACGTGATCATCGTGTCATTGGACGTGATCTTGATCTATTCTTTACTAGCCAGGAGGTTGGTTCAGGATTACCAGTTTGGCTGCCAAATGGTGCAACAATTCGTCGCCAAGTTGAAAGATATATTACAGATAAAGAGCTGTCAAATGGCTACCAGCACGTTTACACACCAGTATTGTCTAATTTGAACTTATATAAGACATCTGGTCACTGGGACCATTATCGTGAAGATATGTTCCCACCAATGGATATGGGGGATGGCGAATTTTTGGAATTACGTCCAATGAATTGTCCATCACATATCATGGTATTTAATCATAAGCCACGTTCATACCGTGAATTACCAATGCGTATTGCTGAATTAGGAATGATGCATCGTTATGAAAAATCTGGTGCTTTGACAGGGTTATCTCGTGTTCGTGAGATGACATTGAACGATGGTCATACATTCGTTGAACCAGAAAAGTTAGAAGAAGAGTTTAAGTCTATTCTAACAATGATGATGGGTGTCTATCGTGACTTCAACATTAAAGATTATCGTTTCCGTTTGTCTTATCGTGATCCCAAAAATACAGAAAAGTATTTTGATGATGATGAAATGTGGGAAAAGTCACAAAAGCAATTGAAAACAGCAATGGATGATCTCGGTCTTGATTATTTCGAGGCTGAAGGTGAAGCTGCTTTCTATGGTCCAAAGTTAGACGTTCAAACAAAGACTGCCTTAGGTAATGAAGAAACATTGTCAACTATCCAATTAGACTTCTTGTTGCCAGAACGATTTGACTTGAAATATATTGGTCGTGATGGTCTGGATAATCATCGTCCAGTGATGTTACATCGTGGTATTGTTGGTACGATGGAACGTTTCACAGCCTACTTGATTGAAATGTACAAGGGTGCTTTCCCAACATGGTTGTCACCTTTACAAGTACAAATCATCCCTGTTAATTTAGGTGCTCATGGTAATTATGCGAACGCTGTACAGCAGAAGTTACAGGATGCTGGATTGCGCGCTAATGTTGAAACAAAAGACGCTAAGATGGGCTACCTCATTCGTGAAGCGCAAACGAACAAAATTCCATATACTTTGGTACTAGGCGATTCAGAGGTAAATAGTAACACGGTTACTGTTCGTAAGTATGGTGATACAAAAACAGTTACAATGTCATACGATGAATTCCAATATTTGATTTTGTCTGATGTTTCTAATTACTCACGTGAAACCGAATGAACAAAATAGCGTTGTTTATTTTTAGAAAAAAATCAGCATACTAGATCATGTATGTATGAAAAGTCAAAGCACCCTGAGATGATCGAGGGGTGCTTTGCAATAGGAAAGGGAAATTTATATTATTATGTCCGATTCAAAAGGCGACAGTAATCTTCCGAAACGAGGTTTACAAAACCGACACGTTCAGTTAATAGCTATTGGTGGAACAATTGGTACTGGTCTATTCATGGGGGCAGGAAATTCAATCCATTTTGCTGGACCGTCCATTTTATTGGTTTACTTAGTTATTGGAATGTTTATGTTTGTTGTAATGCGTGCCATTGGTGAACTGCTGTATGCTGATCCCAGTCAACATACCTTTATTTCTTTCATCACTAAATTTTTAGGTAACCGTGCCGGATTCTTTGCACGTTGGTCATATTGGTTAACTGTTGTATTTATGGGGATGGCAGAGCTGACTGCAGTGGCAAAATATATTCAGTTTTGGCTGCCGGATTTACCAAGTTGGTTGATTCAAATCGTCATGCTTATTTTGCTAACGTCGATCAACTTAATTGCCGTAGCACTTTATGGTGAAACTGAATTCTGGTTTGCCATGATAAAGATTGTAGCCATCCTATCATTGATTGTGACAGGTATTATCATGGCTTTGACAGGATTTGAAACACCAGTTGGAAAAGTTGCTTTTAGTAATGTTTGGCATCACTTTGAGTTATTTCCTAACGGGGTTGGTAATTTTATTAATGCCTTTCAAATGGTCATGTTTGCATTTGTCGGCATGGAATTTATTGGCATGACAACGGCTGAAACGGAAAATCCCCGTTCGGTTTTGCCCAAAGCGATTAACCAAATTCCTTGGCGCATATTGTTTTTCTATCTGGGTGCATTGTTCATTATTATGACGATTTATCCATGGCAGAAAATTCCAGAGGATCAAAGTCCTTTCGTGATGGTTTTCCAGTTGGCAGGTGTGAAATGGGCTGCCGCTTTAATTAATTTCGTAGTATTAACGAGTGCTGCTTCAGCATTAAATTCAGTTTTGTTTAGTGCTAGCCGTAATTTCTTTGCTTTATCATTCCAATCTAAGGCCAAGTTTTTACAACCATTTAGAAAAACATCAAAAACACAATTACCAGTGAATGCTGTACTGGTTACATCATTAATGGTTGCTTTTTCGGCCTTAATCTCGGTTATTCCATCAATCACAAATGCGTTTAGTTTTGTGACAAGCGCATCGACGGACTTGTTTTTGATGATTTATGTACTCATATTATTCGCTTACATGAAGTATCGCAAGTCAGATAGTTACATGCCTGATGGCTTTCTTGTCATAGCACCTAAGACGTTAGTGCCATTGGCAATTCTGTTTTTCAGTTTTGTATTTATTACGCTTTTCTTTAATCCAGAATCTCGTCTACCAGCAATTGGTGCTACCATTTGGATGGTCGTGTTTGGCTGTATTTCAATGAAACAACCAAAACAGGCATTAAATAAGTAAGTTACCGTAATTTTTCTGGTTAGAAGGCAATTAAAATCGCAATAGGGATGAAAAGGTATATTTTAATATGACATGCTCACATGTGTGGTAAAATATTACTATTCGTACTTTAGGGGAACTTTATGTCATTTCTAATTGATTTTATTTTGCACATTGATGTCCATATTGGTAATCTTGTGCAAGCGTTCGGTTTATGGACGTATTTGATTTTATTTGTGGTAATTTTCATTGAAACTGGCAGTGTGATTATGCCGTTTCTACCTGGAGATTCACTGTTGTTTGCTGCAGGAGCTATTGCTGCTACGCCTGCTGGGCTAAATGCCGGACTTAATCATTGGGTATTTATGATTGTATTCTTCTTAGCAGCTGTTATTGGTGACTCAGTCAATTTTTGGATTGGTCGTACAGGTGGTTATAAAATTTTACATCATCGTTTCTTTGGTCGTTTCATTAAAGAACAACATATCAAAGAAGCTGAAGCTTTCTTTGAAAAGCGTGGTGCTGCGGCAATAATCATTGGGCGATACATGCCGATTGTCCGCACATTTGTACCGTTTGTGGCTGGTATCAGCCAATTTTCATACAAACATTTCCTACGCAATAGTTTGATTGCTGCGTTCTCTTGGAGTTTAATTGCAACCGGTGCTGGTTATATGTTCGGAAATATTCCATTTGTTAAAGCACACTTTTCTGTAATTATTTTAGGTATTGCGTTGGTCACATTAATGCCAACAATCATTGGTGTCGTTCGTTCAGCAATGGTTGCAAAGAAACAGAAAAAAATAATGTCGAAATAACCGCCATTCATGGCGGTTTTTCTGTATAATTATAACTATGAATAACTTAAAAAAACTACAAGAATTAACTAAAATTTCAACAATAGAGATTGCTGATGCACTAGATGTTGAAGTTGAAACTGTTGAAGCATGGCAAAATGAAGAAAAAGTACCCAGTGTGAGTGATTTTGAGGCATTAAGTGGCATCTTCTCTTCTCAATTGGATGCTCAAGGAATCGACTCTCAATCCAGCAAGCATCCAATCCACATTCGTTTATCTGTGGATTATCTATTGAACCTAGGAATAACACTTTCAGATTGGATTACTTTAAAGTGGGCCTTTGAAGGGCAGTGGAATAATGATCAGTTAGCCATCGGATTTTTTTCTAATAATCAATTAGTACGTGTTATTAGCACTGAAAGTGAATTTTCGGATGCTTTTGCAGGCTATCTGATTTTACAAACTGAAGGTGAGTTTGAACCATATATTGATGAATTTGATAATGATAGGGAATACGATTGGCGTTTGTTGCGTTTGAACGATGAAAAATTTGTGGATGTAACTAACGATTTAATTGCAGCCAATTTACCAGTCATCAGCTAACAATAGAGAAGTACACAAAGTAGTGACGTCTGTATAATATTATGATACACTACAATCAGATGATAATACCTGTGAGACAATTGAATAAATTTGTCGATAATAAGGGTATTATTTTGCCAAAAACACAGTTTTCATAATGGAAATTGTGTTTTTTTGTTCCGATAATAAATTTTGGAGGATAATATGGACTTAGGCAACGATTTTGTTACTCGTTTGGGACTTGAAAAACCACACGACTTAGAAAAGGTACGTGGTGGCGACATTAACGAGGCGTTTTCAATCTATTCGAATAACCAGCGCTATTTTTTAAAGATTCAACAAAATGCTCAAGCAAGTTTTTTTGATCATGAAGTTGCTGGCTTGAAGGCTTTGGGGGAAGAGGTGACTGTGCCAGCCGTTTTAGCACAGGGACAGTTACAAGGGCACGCCTATTTAGTCTTGACGTGGATTAATCAAGGAAATGGGTCACAACAAGAATTAGCAAAGTCGCTGGTTAAAATGCACCAAGCTACAGCGCCAAAGTTTGGATTTGATAGTGATAACTTAGTAGATTTTGTGCCTAAAAATAATACTTGGCAATCTTCTTGGGCTGAATTCTTTGTGAAACAACGCTTGGATCCGCTAATGGCACAAGCGCAAAAAAATAATTTTTGGCTGACCCAACGTGGTGATCACTATAGTAATTTACGTGAAACAATATTAAATGATAATCACGCGCAAACAGTTCAACCATCACTACTGCATGGTGATTTCTGGGCAGGAAACTTTATGTTTAACGATCAAGGTAAACCTGTATTTATTGATCCTAACGTGTTCTACGGTGATCGGGAATATGATTTGGCGATTTCAAGAGTGTTTGCCGGCTTTAGTCCGTCATTTTATAATCAATATATGCAAGAATGGCCATTGGATGATGGCTGGCAAAAACGTGAAAAATGGTATGAGTTTTATTATATACTAATGCACTTTACACGCTTTGGTGATATTTATGCACCGCGGATGAACAAATTATTAACGTCTTTTTAAAATCACATGATTGCTAGCAAAGAATTAGACGAAAAAACCTTGACATTCAATAATGATTCAGTCATAATAATGACAGAATAAAAATTATTTCACATAGAGGTCGCGATTGACAATACACTTACCGGAGTTGCTGTAGCAATTGATAGTAAGCTTAGGGGATATCGCCGAAATCAAGGGTGTCTACAAATGACCTTGATTGGGCTAATAGTTAAGAGCTATTAGACTGTCGCAGAGATGCGGTGAGCTATGGAAACTGTCAAAAATGCTAACAATGCCCTTTGATAAGTCCGTTTTGCGAACCTATCAAAGGGTTTTTTTGTGTAATTCAAGGGGAAATGATGACGTATCCAATAAATGAAAAGCAACATCTGACAGTTGATGGTGTTGATACAATTGAACTGGCAAAGACATATGGCACGCCGTTAGCAGTTTACGATGTAACACTTATTCGTAAGACAATGAGAGCGTTTAAGCGTATCTTTGAACAAGAAAATGTCCCATATGTAGTGAGTTATGCTGGTAAAGCTTTTGCTACTAAAGCAATTTATCAGGTGGCAGCTCAAGAAAATATTCACGCTGATGTCGTGTCTGGTGGGGAATTATACACAGCAATTAAAGCTGATTTTCCAACTCAGCATCTTAGTTTTAATGGTAATAATAAGAGTTATGATGAACTTGTGATGGCCGTTGAAAATGGTGTGGGAACAATTATTGTTGATAATTTTCTTGAGTTACAGCTACTGTCAGAAATTACGGCGGAAAAAAATGTTATTCAAGATATTTTACTACGTATTTCACCAGGAATTTCAGCTCATACTCATGAATTTATTAGTACTGGTCAACAAGATAGTAAATTTGGCTTTGATTTACAAACAGGTCAAGCGAAGCAGGCCTATGATATTGCAATAAAAGATAACCATCTTCATTTGCGTGGCTTACATGCGCATATTGGATCTCAAATATTTGATGTGACTGGATTTGAGAAAAATGCAGCACTATTAGCAGATACTGCTTACTCATGGGGATGGCAACCAGAAGTCATTAATACTGGCGGTGGATTTGGTATTCGTTATACTGATGAGGATCAACCTTTGCCAGAAAACGAGTTTGCGGATGCTATTATCCGTGTTTTGAAAGAAAAGGCTACACAGTACGATTGGGCAATGCCAGAAATATGGATTGAACCTGGTCGTTCGATTGTCGGACCAGCCGGACAAACCCTATATACAGTTGGGTCGCGTAAGGATATTCCAGGAATTAGAAATTACTTGGCTGTAGATGGTGGTATGGGAGATAATATTCGTCCAGCACTTTATCAAGCAAATTACGAAGCGGTTTTAGCCAATCAACCAAATGCTAAAAGTGAAGAAATTGTGCGGATTGCTGGTAAATATTGTGAGTCAGGTGACGTATTGGTTTGGCAGGAAGAATTACCGGCGACAAAACCTGGTGACATTTTATCTGTGCTTGCAACAGGTGCGTACGGGTATGCAATGGCTTCAAATTATAACCGAAATCCACGACCGGCCGTTGTCTTCGTGGAAAATGGTCAACATCAAGTCGTTGTTGAACGTGAAACTTTTGAACACATGATCAGTTTAGATCAGGATTATACTCTAGGAGATAAATAACATGGCTGAAAACGAAGCACAAAAACTAATTAATTTCATTGCAAATGCAAAAAAAATTACCCCAGTAAAAGTTACATATAAAGGTACATTGGCAACTGAAGTGCCAGATACTGTGCAACAATTTGGAGATGAGTCATTTGGACAATTAATTGGCGACTGGTCTGAAATTGAATTGTTAATTAAGAATCTACCATCAGAAGATGTATTTATTGAAAATGATTCACGTAACTCTGCCGTTCCTTTGCTTGATAAAAAAGAAATTAATGCTCGCATTGAACCAGGTGCCATTATTCGCGATCAAGTTGAAATTGGTGACAATGCGGTGATTATGTTGGGCGCAGTGATTAATATTGGTGCAGAGATTGGTGCTAACACAATGATTGATATGGGTGCTGTACTTGGCGGCCGTGCCATTGTTGGTGAAAATTCTCATATTGGTGCTGGCGCGGTATTAGCTGGTGTGATTGAACCAGCATCTGCCCAACCTGTTCGCATCGGAAATAACGTTCTAGTTGGCGCTAATGCCGTCGTTATTGAAGGCGTACAGGTCGGTGACGGCGCAGTAGTTGCGGCTGGAGCGATTGTCACAAAGGATGTACCAGCCAATACAGTAGTTGCGGGTGTTCCTGCAAAAGTCATTAAGGAGATTGATTCGAAGACGCAACAAAAGACTGCGTTAATTGACGCATTGCGAGGCTTATAATGCCAGTTAATGAAGAAGATTTGAAAACCTATCGGCGTGACTTACATAAAATTCCAGAACTTGCTTTAGCGGAATTTAAAACGCATCGTTATTTGTTAGAAAAGATTCAATCTTGGCAAACTAATTTTATGACAATACGTCAAGTAGAAGAATTACCTACCGCAATGCTTGTGAAATTTTCTGGGACTGACCCAAGCCGGACGGTAGGATATCGTGCTGATATTGACGCGCTACCAGTTACAGAAGATACTGGATTGCCATTTGAATCAACACATAAAGGTGTTATGCATGCATGTGGTCATGATGTTCACATGTCTTTAGCTTTGGGATTAGTTCAGTATTTTAGTGAGCATCAACCTAAAGACAATTTAATTGTCTTTTTCCAACCGGCTGAAGAGTCAAAAAGTGGTGGCAAATTAGCGGTTGATTTAGGAATCTTTGAAGGTGAGTGGCATCCTGATGAATTTTACGGCATTCATGATCAGCCTAATTTACCTGCTGGAACTTTGAGTACCTTAGCGGGCACTTTATTTGCTGGAACGGCCGAGCTCGAAATTGACATCCATGGGCAAGGCGGTCATGCGGCCTATCCCCACTTAGGTAAGGATCCAATTGTCATTTCGGCTGAATTAATTATGTTGTTACAAACTGTTGTATCGCGTGACGTTGATCCGATAGAAGGTGGTGTAGTGAGTCTTGGAATGATTAGCGGCGGCTTTACAAATAATGTTATTCCAGACACGGTGCATCTTGCCGGAACAGTTCGTAGTATGACCAAAGATGGCTTGGATAAAATGACAACACGAATTCGCCAAATCGTTGAAGGTGTGGCGTTGGCAAATGATGTCAAGATTAATGTTCGCCTTGAAACAGGAAGTTATTTGCCTGTTGAAAACAATCCTGACTTAGCTAACAATTTGCTGAGTTTCATGGAACAGCGTCAAGACATTGCTTTTGAAGAAGCAAAACCTGCGATGACAGGTGAGGATTTTGGTTACATATTGCAACATATTCCTGGTGTCATGCTTTGGCTGGGTGTTAATGACAATCATTCACTGCACAGTGCCAAGTTAAACATCGATGAAGCAGCTTTGTTGCCAGGATTTAATGCTTTGAAAGATTTTATTGAGTGGCGAATGTCACAAGGAGAATAAGCATGTACGAAGGAATTAATTTAATTACGGCAATTATTACGCCTTTTACAGTAAACGATGAGATTGATTATGAGTCATTAGAGAAATTAATTGAACACCTGTTAAATCATGGTTCGCAAGGATTTGTGATTGCAGGAACAACAGGTGAATCTCCAACACTGTCTTTTGAAGAGAAAGTAGAGTTGACACGGTTTATTGCAAAACAGGTTGGTAATCGTGCACTTTTAATTGCTAATGCAGGTTCCAATAATACAAAGGAATCCGTAGAAGCAGCCAAAGCTTTAAGCAAAATCGAGCATATTAACGGCATCTTGGCAGTAACACCGTATTATAATAAGCCAAGTCAAGCTGGTATGATTGCACATTTTAAAGCTATCGCTGATGCATCCGAAAAGCCTGTTATGTTATATAACATTCCTGGTCGTACGGTGGTCGGTCTCACGGTTGATAGTGTGATTGAATTAGCTCAACATCCTAATATTAATGCAATTAAGGAAACAACATCAACTGAATTTGTTGAAGCAGAGGTAGAAGGGGCCACTGGATTTGCAGTCTATACTGGTGAAGATGCAATGACTCTTTCGGCTTACACCGTCGGCGGTGCTGGAACAATTTCGGTAGCTTCACATCTTTATGGTGACGAAATGTCTGAATTGTTTTCTGCTATGAATGCAGGTAATTGGCGCGAAGCTGGGCGTTTGCAACGTTACCTAACCCCACGAATGAATGCCCTATTTGCTTACCCTTCCCCAACTCCAGTTAAGACGAAATTAGCCGAAAAAGGATTCGTACGTGAAGCTGTACGTCTGCCTCTTATTCCTTTAAGTGACGCAGAAAAATTACATTTGAATGAATTATTGGAGAAATAATGACAAAAATAATTTTAGCTGGTGGTTTTGGTAAATTAGGCCAAGCTATTCAAGATAACTTGAATGAAGAATATGAAATTGTTGGTATTGTGAGTGGTCATCAACATGAGAGTAAGGTACCTGTATGGACCTCCTTATCAGATATTAATGTGGCAGCAGATATTTGGCTGGATGTCAGTACCCCAGCAACTGTATTTGACAATGCAATGTACGCAATCGAGCACAACATGCCGCTAGTGATTGGTGCCACTGGTTTGTCTGATGAACAAGTAGCAATACTGCGTGAACAGTCATCAAAAGGCGTTTTAATTGTACCTAACTTTAGTTTATCAGCGGTTTTGTTAATGCAATTCTCACAGTTAGCGGCCAAATATTTTCCTGATGCAGAAATTATTGAAGCGCACAACCCTAAAAAGGTGGATGCACCATCTGGAACGGCTAAGCAAACAGCAAGATTGATTGCAAAAGCCCGCATTGCGGAACCTACATCAACAAAATTAGCGCCAGCTCGCGGCGAACAGATTGATCGTGTGCCAGTTCATGCTGTACGGTTACCTGGCTATATCGCACAGCAAAGCGTTTATTTTGGTGGTGTGGATGAGCAATTAACGCTGACCCAAAGTACAACAAGTCGATCAGCCTTTGTACCAGGTGTAATTCGCGCTATAGAAGCTGTGAAAAATATAGACGGTGTTGTCATCGGATTAGACCAAATTATTTAATTTAAAAATTGTGATGTTAATGTCAGTATTAGCATCATTTTTTATTTTAAAATACATGTGAATAGCAATATTTATCGTACAATAGAGTTATGAAAAAGATAACTAAAATTTCAATTCAAAAAAAAGCGGGTCGCTATAATATTGATCTAGATAATCAATTCGCTTTTGGTGTGGCGGAAAGTGTTCTCATTAAATTTGGTTTGGCGAAAGGGCGAGAATTAGATGACGAATTAATTGCAGAAATTAAGCATAATGATTCCATTGCCAAGGCGTTAAGCATTGCTCTTAACTTCCTTAGCCACTCATTGCACACAGTCAAACAAGTGAAACAGAAAATGAGTGAAAAAGAGGTATCTGAAAGTATTCAGGATGAAGTTGTTGCACAATTATATGAACAAAAATATATCGATGATTTAAATTATGCGCAACACTATGTTTCAACAAAAAAAATTATTAGTCCTAAGGGACCCAATGTTATCAAGATGGATTTGAAGCAGGCAGGTGTTAATGATGATGATATCGAAACAGCATTATCTGATTATACTCACGAGGAGCAAATTGAAATTGCAGAGAAACTTGCTTTAAAATCTGCTACCACATACAAAAGAGAATCAACTCGTGCTAAGAAACAAAAAATTGTACAAGCTTTAGCCACAAAAGGATTCTCTTTTGATATTGCAGAGATTGTTGTTGATAGGGTGATTACAGAAAATGACGATGAAATTGAGTTAGAAAATATCAAGCGTCAAGCGGAAAAAAGCTGGCGACGCTACCGTAACGAAGTACCAAGTCAAAGGATATATAAAACTAAAAATAGTTTGTATACGAAAGGTTATAATGCCGAATTAATTAATGTGGTAATTCATGAGTTAGAAGTATCTGCAGATGATTGAAATGTGGTACAATTAAATAGGAATTCGGTGTTAGAAGAGTAGGTAGCGTTATGAACGTTGATAGACCCAGTCGTGGACCACGAGAAGGTGACTTCATCACGATCAAAAGCTATAAGCATGATGGCTCGTTGCATCGAACTTGGCGCGATACCATGGTACTAAAGACCAGTGAAAATTCTATCATTGGCCTAAACGATCACACTTTGGTAACGGAAGATGATGGTAGACGATGGGTTACCCGAGAACCTGCTATTGTTTATTTCCATAAGAAATATTGGTTTAACATTATTGCGATGATTCGCGATAATGGTGTATCGTATTATTGTAATTTAGCTTCTCCGTATGTACTCGACAAAGAGGCGCTAAAATATATTGACTACGATTTAGATATTAAAGTTTTTCCTGATGGCGTCAAACATTTACTGGATGCAGATGAATATGCGGCTCATAGTAAAAAGTGGCATTATCCGCCAGAAATCGATAAAATTTTGAAAGCTCATGTCAAAATTTTGGTTGATTGGATAAACGAAGGTTCTGGACCATTCTCACAAGGATATGTTGACGTTTGGTATACACGATATCAATATTTGATGCAACAGCGGTTAAAAGATCGTCGTTGAGAAAAAGCATTCGATTTGTCGAATGCTTTTTCTGATGCATACGAATAAGTTAATTCATTTATCACACAACAAAACATAAAAAATCATAATCTGTTAAAATAAAGGTTATGAAGGCATTAAAAGAACAATATCAAACAGCACCGATAACGACAATTATATTTTTGGTAACTACTTTTGTATTCCTAATTGAGCTTGTATTAAGCCGTGGAACGACGGAGAATAGTGAATTCTTAATTAATATGGGTGCAAAATGGGGACCATATATCCAGTTAAAACATGAATACTGGCGATTGTTAACGCCGGTTTTTCTCCATGCTGGTTTTTTACACATTGTCACTAATATGATCACTTTATGGTTTATTGGACCACTTGTTGAACGAGCATTTGGCAGTACAAAATTTTTTGGACTATATTTTTTTGGTGGTATTATTGGTAATATTTTTTCATATTTATTGGCGCCGTCGAGTGTTTCTGTAGGTGCATCTACAGCACTTTTTGCCATGTTTGGTGGACTAATTTTGTATGCCATTCGTTTTAAAGAAGATCCGCAAGTTAAGTCGATGGGAACAATGTTGGGGCTCTTTGTCATTTTGAATTTAGTCACAGGATTTTCATCAACGGATATTGATATATGGGGGCACATCGGTGGCTTAATCGGTGGGATGATGTTTGCGGTAATGTTTGGTTTCTATGGGCGCAGTGGGAAATACGCTATTCGAGTGCGCTTAATCATGGGCGCTATAACAATATTGCTGATTATTTTAACTTTTTGGGCAGGTTTAAGAATATGAAAACATTTTATGATGTATTACAATATTTAAAAGAATTCGGTGTGTATATTCACGTTGGTAAGCGTCTGTGGGATATCGAATTAGCAGCACTAGAAGTAGATAATCTCTACAAAACTGACATTTTAAATGCAAAAGATTATGCAACAATTAAGTTAATTTTATCACATGAACACACAATGGAAGTCGAAAATCCAAGTGATTGAAAACATTTAATGAAAATGATGAAAACGCTTGCACTATGTAAGCACTTTCTGTTAAAATATGTAAGTAATAAATTTTATGGAGGAAACATGCATTGCGCTGATTAATCATCATATAAGGCAGTTAATTTGTCTTTAGAAATACGCTTTGCACTTTAATAATCATGGCAAAAGATAAACTTATTGGCGTTGATCTTGGTGGTACAACTATCAAGTTTGCAATTTTAACTGATCAAGGTGAAATTCAACAAAAGTGGTCAATTAAAACAAACATTTTGGATGATGGTGCACACATTGTTCCAGATATCGTTGAATCCATTAATCATCATTTAGACTTATACCAATTGGATAAAGAACGCATCATTGGTATTGGTATGGGTACACCGGGAACTGTTAACCGTGAAACAGGTACAGTCACAGGCGCCTTTAACTTAAATTGGAAAACAGAACAACCTGTCAAAGCAGATATTGAGGCAGGAACTGGATTTACTTTGACAATTGATAACGATGCTAACTCTGCTGCTCTTGGCGAAGCATGGAAGGGTGCTGGTAATAATGATGATGAAGTTTCATTCATTACCTTAGGTACCGGTGTCGGTGGTGGATTGTTAGCCAATGGTCAGCTAATCCACGGTACAGTTGGTGCCGGCGGAGAAGTCGGTCACATGATTGTTGAACCTGATGGATACTTGTGCACATGCGGTAATCGTGGCTGCTTAGAACAATATGCTTCAGCTACTGGTGTTGTTCATTTGGCACAAAATATTGCTGAAGAATATGTAGGTAGTTCAAAATTAAAGAAGATGATCGACAATGGAGAAGAAGTCACATCAAAAATTGTCTTTGATTTAGCAAAACAGGGCGACTTTTTGGCAAATAAAGTTGTTGACAAAGTGGCTTACTATTTGGGTTATGCCACAGCTACTATGTCTAATATCTTGAATCCATCAGCCGTTGTTATCGGTGGTGGTGTTGCTGCTGCTGGCGAGTTCTTGCGTGCACGTGTTGAAGAACATTGGACCAAGTTTGCTTTCCCAACAGTTCGTCACTCTACACGTGTAAAGTTAGCGGAGTTAGGTAACGATGCTGGTGTGATTGGTGCGGCGAGTCTAGCTCGAATAACTGCTTAATATGATTACAAATAAAAAACTGCTATCTCGTAGCAGTTTTTTTATTTGTAATCATTTATGCTAAATTAACTGATGCTTCTGCGTTTTTTTCTGATGCATCATCATCTGATATATGGGGTAAAAATGCAGGTAGCAAATCGTTAACAGAGAAATCAGTTAAGATTTGTGTTTTTAAATCGACTGCATCATCAATCGCTACCGTAGCCTGAACCTTTGGCATCATACCGTGAGCTAGTTGTTGATCTTCTAATATGGCCTGCATCGTTTCTTTTGAATTACGGTTATACAGAAAGTCTGTGATGTTGATGCCCACTTTTTTAGCAATATTGATTACTAAATTACGTGAGTATTTCTGATGACCAACCGTTAGCGCCTCTTGTAGGTTAATGAGTAATGCTCGCGCTTTTTTATTACCTTCAATTTGAGCAGCTTTGAAATCGAGAGTGAGTCGATAGACTAAGCTGGCTTTGTCTGTTGGTTCATCAGCACATGATGAATTATCATCTTTAATCATTTTCAAAATTGGTTCATTGATTAAAGGCACAAAAAACAGATGATGTGAACGATGAATTTGTTGACTAATTTTTTGTAGATATTGCTCTGTAATTAAGCAATTATCGGACAGTGGCGTATCGAAATGATATATAGATAGCATGATTGTTCTCCTGAGTTATTAACTTATTCAATATACAAAATATTAGTATAGTCGTCAAGGGTGTACTTGACAAATGATACGCTCATAAATATGTTAAAATAGAATAGTAGTAATTAAAAAAATATAATAAAGGATGACAGTATGGATTGGGATCATTTTTTTATACCATATATTCAAACCGTCTCAGAGCTTAAAGTAAAATTACGTGGTTTGCGTCAGCAATACGAAAAATCTGGTGAAGATTCATCAATTGAATTTGTAACTGGTCGTGTAAAGTCTCAAGCCTCAATTGAAGAAAAGATAGTTCGTCGACATTTAGATGAGAATCGGTTGGCTCTTGATTTGCAAGATATTGCCGGTGTTCGTATTATGACAAAGTATGTTGAAGACATTTATACTGTGGTCGATTTGTTGCGTCAAAGGACGGATTTTCAAATTTTAGAAGAGCGTGATTATGTCAGTAATGCTAAACCTTCGGGTTATCGTTCGTATCATCTTGTGATTGAATATCCAGTCCAGATGTATACTGGAGAACTAAAAGTATTGGCAGAGATTCAGGTGCGGACAATGGCGATGAATTTTTGGGCTACTGTGGAACATGATTTACGTTATAAGCATGGGGAGTTGAACGAAGATTTAGCAAATCGACTGACTAAACTATCCGAATCAACTTTTGCTTTAGATCAAGAACTTAGTGAGATAAGAGCAATAGAATGAAAATCGCAATTTTCAATAATCATGCTGAACATAGCGTGATTATTGCCAAAAAATTAATACTGGCAATGAAGAAAAATAATGTCGATATTGATGATAGAAATCCGGATATTGTCGTTTCCGTTGGTGGGGATGGCACGCTTTTGGGCGCTTTTCAAAAGTATGTTGATCAAACAGAAAGCGTGCGTTTTGTTGGCCTTCATACAGGTCATTTGGGGTTTTATACGGATTGGTTAAGCACGGAGCTTGACCAGTTTGTTGATAGTTTAATCCATGATAACGGCCAAAAAGTTAGTTACCCACTACTCGAGCTGACTGTTGTGAGAACTAGTGGTGAATCTTACAAATTTTTAGCGCTTAATGAAGCGGTTATAAAGCAACCTATTGGCACTTTAGTTGCCGACATATATTTAGGTGGCCAGGCCTTTGAGCGTTTTCGTGGAGATGGTATTGCTGTTGCAACGCCAACTGGATCAACAGCTTATAATAAGGCTAATGGTGGTGCAGTGCTACATCCGAGCTTGCCAGCAATTCAAATGTCTGAAATAGCCTCAATTAATAACCGAGTATTTCGAACCTTAGGTTCACCGCTAATTGTGCCACAAGATCAAGAAATTGTGATGAAACCAAAAAGCAATCATTTTTTGGTTATGTATGACCAAGAAGAGATTAAAGGGCACAATATTACTGAACTACGCTTTAAGGTCTCTGAAAAAAGGGTCCATTTTGCTCAATATCGGCATGTGGATTTTTGGCGACGTGTACAGAATGCCTTTATCAGTGAAATTGAATAAATTAAACAGCTAATTACTGTCTTGAGGGACAGGATTTTTTATACATAAATTTGAGAGGAAATTTAGTAATAGTTTGTTCCAAGGAGGTACAAGCTAAATATTATATAATGCGATTATTGTAGTATATAATTTAAGTTATTGAATAAGATTAAATATGAAATTTACTTGGAAATATAGTGGTAATGAACAGCGTAAAGTGCGTACTTTTTTGCAAAACCATGGCGTTTCACATAGAATGTTTAGCCAGATGAAGCATAACGGCGGCGCAATCTTGGTTAATGAAAAACCAGTTTATACATCCGATTATTTGAAGAATGGTGACATCGTTACGATTGTTATGCCTACGGAAAAAAGTAATGACTTGGTTGTGCCGGACTATAAACCATTAGACATTATATTTGAAAATGAACATTGGCTAGTTGTTGATAAACCATACGGTATAACAACGGTTCCAGGACATGCTGATCGTTTGCATACTTTGGTCAATCAAGTTAAAGGACATCTCGAAACAATTAAGGCTGATGATTTAGTTCCTCATGTTGTTACTCGCCTCGATCGTGATACATCAGGAATTGTCTTATTAGCCAAGCATAGATTTGCCCATGCTGTCTTGGATCAACAATTACAAGACCACACGGTTGAAAAATTTTATTTGGCTTATCCATCAGGAATTTTAGCGGATGATCATGGCGATATTAATGCACCAATTGGTCGCATGGATGGTGATTTTATCAAAAGAGAAGTCCGTGATGATGGCAAACCATCTCGCACAGAATATTGGGTAGAACGTCGTTATGAAGATGATGAACAAAATATGACTCGTGTGAAGGTGCAATTGCATACAGGACGAACACATCAAATTCGTGTTCATTTTGCCAATATAGGGCACCCTTTGGTAGGGGATACTTTGTATGGTGGACCAGCGTGGCATGGATTACAAAGACAAGCGTTGCATGCTTATCATATGAAATTTTATGATCCCTTCATTGAGGAATACCGAGAATTTAATACGCCTTTACCAGACGATTTAAAAACTTTGAGAGATATAGAGTAAACAGTGGAAGAAAAATCAGAACAACTACATCAAAATATCGCTCATCTTTCTGATTTATTGCATTCAGGACAAGATGAGGCTTTTGTGACGTCATTTAATGCGCTACACGACTTTGAAATGGGACAAGTGTATAGTGGATTGCCTGAGCAATTACGTGCAGTAGCATGGCGATTACTTGACAATGAAACATTAGCGACTGTTTTTGATAATATAGATGTTGATGATGAAGATATTGATGACCTCTTGCAAGAAATGCCTCCTCAAAAGGCGGTTCAAATTTTGCGCAATATGTATGCCGATAACGAGGTCGATCTTCTTCAGGAAATGCCAACGCGGTTAGTTGCAACCTACTTAAGCTTAATGCCAAAAGATGAGGCTGAAGATATTCGTAAGCTGATCAATTATGAGGAGCAAACTGCTGGGTCGTTAATGTCAATTGAGTACTTGGCAGTTGAGGCAGATTTGCGTGTTGATGAAGTGATGCGTTTAGTTAAGCAACAAGCACTTGAAGCTGAGGCGATCAACTACGTTTATGTATTGGATAAACAAGAACGGCTAGTTGGTGTTATTTCTCTTCGTGATTTGTTAACACATCCTGATGATATGTTGGTATCGGAAATCACGAAAGACAGAATTATCAGTGTTAAAGCTGGTGATGATCAGCAAGACGTTGCACAAATTGTGGCTGATTATAACTTCATATCCATTCCAGTTACAGATGATAATGACCGATTATTAGGTGTCATTACAGTTGATGATATTGTGGATGTTATTGATGAAGAGGCTGTTGAAGATTATTCTGGATTGGCTGCCGTTAACGTTAGCCAAACAGATGATACGGCGTGGCATTCGGCGATTAAACGTATTCCTTGGCTGATTGCACTTCTTTTATTAGGAATGTCAACGGCTACACTGATTAGTTCATTTGATGGTCTGGTACGAAAAGCGTCAATACTGGCTGTGTTTATTTCTCTGATTACTGGTACAGCTGGTAATGCTGGGACGCAAGCATTGGCTTTGGCTGTCCGGCGCTTAGCTGTGGGAAGTAGTAATAGTGCCGTCAAAAATTTCTTGAGTGAAATTCTTGCAGGGTTTTTAGTAGGGACAGCAACGGGTTTCTCGGTTTTTCTAATTGTTACTTTTTGGAAGCATAATTATCAACTGGGTCTTGCGGTGGGAATCGCGATGGCAGTTGCCATTATGGTAGCCAACCTAGCGGGGTATTTGATCCCTGAACTTATTGATAAATTAGGCATGGATCCGGCGGTAGCAAGTGGTCCATTTATTACAACTTTATCAGATTTAACTTCAGTTCTAATTTATTTTAATATTGCGCAATTATTTATTTCACATTTTACCGGTGCATAAAACTAAAACACAGAAAAAAAGCAATGGCGGTTCTCATCGCTATTGCTTTTTTGTTTATATGATTTTAAATATTGGTTTGATTTGCTTCGCAAAGTTACCATCAGGGTCATTGACAAATGAAGCGTAGTCTTGCCAATATTTGTCTGATAAAATAATTGGTTCAGCAATGTTATCGGGGATGTATTGGCGAGGAATCGCACCATCCTCAGTAACGGGGCCGTCATAACTGTTGATGAAGTCCTGCATTTTTTTCTCAATGACAAGCGCCTGTGGACCAAACCAATTATATGGTTCTCGATGGATATTGCTTTCATCAATATTAAATAATTCGTCACGATTAATCACTTTAAATGGATGGACCAAAGTAATAAATTTAACTTGACCAGTGTCACTAACTTCGGCTAATGCGCCTGCCATTTCAGAAGGTAGGTTTGGTTGTTGATGCACCGTTGATGCCAGAAGTAGTTGGCCTGCATAAGAAATATCTAAAGTTATGGGTTGCCCAATGATCATTGTTAATAATTTTTCTGGGGAAATACTTAATGCTCTCATTTTTTTAATCCTGTACTGTTATGAAATCAAATTTTTCGAAATCGAATAGGCCTTGATCGGTAATCTTTAAACTTGGAATGACCGGTAATGCCATGAACGATAAAGTTAAAAATGGATCAAATGGCACGTCACTGATTTCTGAGAAAGCTTGTAGTAATTGCTGGTTAGTTTTGATGACATTTTCAAATGGTTGATCTGACATTAAACCGCCAATTGGGAGTGGTAGGGTCGTAATTTTACCATGGTTAACGACAACTTGGCCACCGCCGATTTCATGCAGCGTATCTGCTGCTAAAATCATGTCGTCGTCGTTTACGCCTGCTATAATCACGTTATGGGAATCATGAGCAATAGTTGAAGCAATCGCACCATCGCGCATGTTAAATCCTTTGATGATACCGACACCATGGCCAAGATTGTGATAACGTTCTGCGACTACAATTTTAGCGAAAGTTTCGTTTGCAACGAACAGCCCTTGCTCAACAGGAACTTCTTCCACAGTGTGCTCGGTGGTGATGTGGTGAGGTGTGATATTGATAATATGTGCTGGTTTATCAGATTGGAGAGGTAAGGCGATATCGGATTTGGTTAATGAGAAGTTTAATGATTGGTTGGCTAACGGTGTGACAATTGATTGATTGTCTTTATACCAATGACCACCAATCATGACTTTTGGTGTCTCCAAATGTGCTAAATCATCGAATACTGCTAGATCGGCCACAAATCCATCTGTCAATGCGCCGATATTTTGTAACTTATGCGCTTGAGCGGCATTATACGTTGCTATCGTAAAAGCAATTGCTGGATCCATACCATTTTCAATGGCAAGTTTCACGCTATAATCAATGGAACCTTCACTTTGGATGTCGTTAGCTGTTTTGTCATCTGTGGCAAAAGAAAAGTGTGATTGATTGGCCATTGTAATTGCAGGTAGTATTGCTTTTTCATCACGCTCAACCGTGCCTTCGCGAACAAATATGGAGAAACCAGCATTTAAGCGTTCTAATGCTTCTTTTGCATTCTCACTTTCGTGATCAGTGTCAATGCCAACATTTCGATAAACTGCAAGTTGCTCCGGAGTTAAACCGGCAGCATGCCCGTCAACATGTCGACCAGCATCTTCAGCATCTTTAATTTTTTGTAACATATCGGGATCAAGATTTGCTACAGCAGGAAAATCCATAACTTCTGCTAAACCGTTGACTTCCGGCACGCTATAGAATGGCTTTAAAGCATCAGCGTGAAGCGTCGCTCCAGCATGTTCAAAAGGTGTAGCGGGTACTGAAGAAGGTAACATGTAATGAATGTTTAGCGGTGTTTGTTTAGCATCTTCCAACATATATTGGATGCCAGACACACCAGCTACGCTGGCAATTTCATGGGGATCTGCAAATATTCGAGTGATTCCATGTGGTATAACCAGTTTTCCGAATTCACTGGGCGTGAGTAATGAGCTTTCAATGTGTAAATGGGAATCTATCAACCCAGGCACAATATATCCGCCACCAGCATCAAAGGTATTTTCAGCTGTTAAGTCACTTCGCTTTCCGCGGTATAAAATTTGATTATCGTTAATCCATAATTCTGTATCGTCAAATTTTAAATTAAATACATCTAGAATTTTGGCATTTTTGATGTGCCATGTAACGAGTTTTGTCACAATATGTCTCACCTTCAATTTTTTTATATGATACCATAAACTCATATTGTATAGAAGAAATATTCTAAATAGTAATGTTGTACCAATCACTTTTTATAAGGTATACCAATAATTAAAAAGTTGTTTGACAATGGCTTTTAAGCTGTGTAAAATAACACTTGTGAACAAAATAAAAAATAAAACCATTTTTGAAAGTAGGACTATATAAATGTGTGGAATTGTTGGATTTACTAGTTTTAATCAAGTGTTACCAACTTTGTTAAAAGGTCTAGAAAAGCTAGAATATCGTGGTTATGATTCAGCTGGCGTGTATGTAAATGATGGTGACCAAGGAGACTATTTGGTCAAGGAAACAGGCCGTGTAGCTGATTTGGAACGTGCTACGGAAAATAAGAATATCAAGGGTACTTCGGGTATTGCTCATACGCGTTGGGCAACTCACGGTGGTGTATCTGTTGAAAATGCGCATCCCCATGCTTCAGAAGATGGACGTTTCTACTTAGCACACAATGGTGTGATTGAAAATTACGATGAATTACGTGATACATATTTGCAAGGTGTAAAACTACATTCTCAGACAGATACAGAAGTTGCTGTCCAATTGATAGATAAGTTTGCAAAAGAAGAGAACTTGTCAGCAGTCGACGCTTTTAAGAAAATGATTGCTTTACTAGACGGCAATTCAGCATACGCATTCTTGTTGATGGATCGTCAAGAACCCGGGATTATGTATACTGCTAAAAAGAAAAGTCCTTTACTGATTGGTGTTTCAGATCAGGGAAATGTGGTGACCTCTGACGCTGCTGCTATGTTAGATATAACCCATGACTTTATCGAATTGATGGATGATGAAGTAGCGATTGTTGAGAAAGATAAAGTGACATTATTCAATGCGCAAGGAGAACCAATTACCCGGTTACCATTCCACCTCGATATTGATGCTGCAGAAACAGATAAAGGTGTTTATCCATACTACATGCTTAAAGAAGTGGATGAGCAAGCAATTGTTACTCGCACGCTTTCTCAATATTATTTTGATGACGAGAATAATATTCAAAATATCGATGCCAACATTATTGATGCGATGAAAGCGGCTGATCGCTTATATATTGTTGCTGCAGGAACATCGTATCATGCCGGATTAGTTGGCAAACGGTATTTTGAACAATGGGCTAAGATTCCGACTGAAGTCCATATTTCTTCAGAATTTGCTTATGATCAACCAATGCTCAGTCAAAAACCATTCTTTATTTTCTTGAGCCAATCAGGTGAAACGGCTGACTCTCGTGAAGTTTTGGATAATATTACGAAACAGGGCTATCCAACCTTGACTATTGCTAATGTTATGAATTCAACATTAACACGAGAAGCTGACTTCGCATTACCTCTACTCGCCGGACCGGAAATAGCGGTTGCTTCTACCAAGGCATACACGGCTCAAATAAGTGTTGAAGCTATTTTAGCCCACGCTATTGGTCATTCAGGATTGAATTTGAAGCTTGAATTGGCGAAAGTAGCTGTTGAAATGCAAGTGATCATTGATCAAAAAGAAGATTTTAAAGCAATAGCAGAAAGTGCATTATCTGGACAGCGCTCAGCATTTTATATCGGACGTGGCCTAGACGCTGCCGTAGCTGTTGAGGCGGCACTCAAGTTAAAAGAAATCTCCTACGTGCAAACGGAAGGGTTTGCTGCTGGAGAACTAAAGCACGGTACGATCTCACTTATTGAAGAAGGAACACCAGTTTTTGCACTCCTTACACAAGCGAAGACAGCTGGATTAGTTCGAGGTGAAATTGCACAAGTTGCCGCACGTGGTGCTAATACAATTGTCATAGCAACCAAAGAACTGGCTAAAACTGGCGACGCCTATATTTTGCCAGAAGTCAATGAACTACTGATGCCATTATTGGAAGTGATTCCAGCTCAATTAATTGCCTATTACGCAACTCTAGATAGAGGGTTGGATGTTGATCGACCTCGAAACTTGGCAAAGAGTGTAACAGTTCAATAAAATATAAAAATCGATAGAAATATTCTTATCGATTTTTTTTGTACGCAGCGTTTCATTCTGGTAAAATGTACTAGATACCATTATGCAAAAAAATATTGCATACGAAGGAGGAGCGTTTTGGCGCTTTTTAAAACAAAAGAGAACACCGTTTACGATACTACGCAACTTAAAATTCCAGAGCATATTGCAATTATCATGGATGGTAATGGTCGATGGGCAAAGAAACGCTTAATGCCAAGAGCTGCGGGACACAAGGCTGGCATGAATACAGTAAAGCGCATTGCGTCTGCAGCAAGTGATATGGGCGTTAAAGTCCTGACACTATATGTATTTTCTACGGAAAATTGGTCACGTCCCAATGATGAGGTCAACTTTCTAATGCAGCTGCCAATCGCTTTTTTTAATGATTTCGTACCTGATTTGATTAAAAATAACATTCGAGTTTCTGTTACTGGAAATGTTGATGCGTTACCAGCAGCGACTCAAGATGCTGTTAATAGAGCAATTGAAGAGACTGCCAGTGGTACCGGCATGGTTTTAAACTTTGCAATGAATTATGGCGGACAAATTGAAATTGTTGATGCTACAAAAAAAATAGCCGAAGAAGTAGCCAAGGGCCATTTGTCACCGGATGATATTAATTCGGAAGTTTTCGCTGCCGCCTTACAGACAGCACACTTGGGAGACTTGGCCACACCAGACTTGATGATTCGAACCTCTGGTGAATTGCGCTTGAGTAATTTTTTGCCATACCAAGCCGCTTACGCAGAATTATATTTTACTGATGTTCTATGGCCTGACTATTCTTCGGATGATCTAATGACAGCCATACAATCTTATACAAAACGAGATCGACGATTTGGCGGTCTCAATGATGAAAGTGAGAAACAAGCTTAATGAAAACACGTGTTATTACAGCAGTCGTTGCTTTAATTATCTTTGTGCCATTGTTAGTAATTGGTGGTATGCCTCTTTTGATTTTGACGTTAGCCATGGCAGTTGTTGCTATGAGCGAGATACTACGTATGAAACATCGTTTTTTCGTATCTGCGGAAGCATTGCTGAGCTTTGTTGGTGTTATTGTAATTACACTACCGAAATCAACTTGGCAAGATATGCCATTTAATATTAATGGAAGCGTCATTTTTTATATTATTGTCTTCTTACTTTTGCTACATACCGTTTTGAGTCGTAATCATTTTAATTTTGATGATGCAGGAACATTGGCGCTGACGATTGTATATGTTGGTACAGGATTCCATTACTTTTTTCAAGCAGATAGTAAGGGGATTGCTACGGTCATGTTCGGTATGCTGATTGTATGGATCACTGATTCAGGTGCTTATATGGTTGGTCGTGCCATTGGAAAAAATAAACTGGCTCCTAAAATCAGCCCCAATAAAACTTGGGAAGGTTCTATTGGTGGTAGCATGGTAGCTATTATTGTGATTCCGGCATTATTTACCATCTTCCATTGGTTGCCGGATTATAACTTCATCGAATTGCTAGCGTTTACGGCCATTTTGTCAATTGCTGGTCAGTTAGGTGACTTAATTGAATCCGGTTTCAAACGTCATTATGGTGTGAAAGATTCGGGTAATATTTTGCCTGGACATGGTGGCATATTAGACCGTTTTGATTCAATGTTAATCGTTATGCCTATGATGGCCGTATTGGGTATACTCAATTAAAAATGATTTTGCAAGATTATTAGATTTCTTCAAATCAGGTAGGTGCTAAATTTATGAATGTTACATCAATTATTGCTTTTATATTTGTGTTTGGCGTGCTCGTTACAGTGCATGAATTTGGACATTTTTTTGTCGCGAAAAAATCTGGTGTATTAGTTCGTGAATTTGCAATTGGAATGGGACCAAAACTGCTCAGTTGGAATCGAAATCATACAGCCTATACTATTCGCATACTACCTGTAGGTGGGTATGTTCGTATGGCTGGCATGGATGAAGAACCCGATCTGGATGCAGGTCAACGATTACGTTTGACTTTTAATGAACAGGGAAAAGTCACAAAAATAGATACACAAATAGATGAGGCTGGGATCGGTGTGCCTTTCCAAGTTGATTCGTTCGATTTAAGTGACGCTTTGACCCTGACGGGATATTCAGACAATGCCACAGACATGACGACTGTACATGTTGATCATGATGCAACGATTATTGAGGAAAATGGTGTTGAGGTTCAGGTTGCGCCACGAGATGTATGGCTACAAAGCGCCAAAGTATGGAAACGTGCGTTAATTAATATTGCTGGTCCAGTTATGAACTTTATATTAGCCCTGGTTATTTTTTCAGGAGTAGGGTTTGCCATCGCTAGTGTGGGTTTAAATGAACCTATTATTGGCACCGTTCAAAAAAATATGCCGGCTGATCAAGCTGGTCTAAAAGCTGGTGACGAAATCACACAAATTGATAGGGTCAAAACGACTACTTGGGACCAAGTTGCCAATGCTATTGGTAACTCTAAGGAAAGTCAGCTGAACATCACAGTGTTACGCAATGGTCACAAAAAGCAGGTTGAAGTGAGACCAAAAACTGTTAAAATAAATGGTGTGCAGACTAAACAAGTTGGTATCATCGAAAAAACACACACTGATACCATTTCACGTCTAAAGTATGGTTTAATAAATACAGGTGCGACAATTAGCCAAATATGGCATGCATTAAGCCATCTATTTACTGGTGGCTTTAGCTTAGATAAGCTTGGTGGCCCTGTGTCTATTGCTAAAACAACTTCATCCGTAGCAAAAACAGGATTCTTAAACATATTAATATTTATGGCTATGCTATCACTTAATTTGGGTATTATGAATCTAATTCCAATTCCAGCATTGGATGGTGGTAAACTCATTTTGAATTTGTTGGAGGGTATATTACGTCGACCTTTGCCACAGTCATTTGAAAACGCTGTAACTATCGTTGGCGCTGTATTTATGATTATTTTAATGATTGCCGTCACTATAAACGATATTTTAAGATAAAAACTGGTGCTATCGGCACCGTACATAACAACAAAACATAAGGGGAATTCATGAAACAGTCGAAATTATTAATGCCAACATTGCGGGATATTCCAGCAGAGGCTGAAGTAAAAAGCCATCAACTTTTGCTAAAAGCAGGGTATATTCGCCCAATTGCAGCGGGAATGTTTTCATATTTACCATTAGCAAAACGAGTTTTAAATAAAATTGAAACAATTATTCGTGAAGAGATGGATAAGATTGATGCCAACGAAATGTTGGTACCCGAAGTCTTACCAGCCGAGCTATGGCAACGCTCTGGTCGTTATGAAACATACGGACCAGCTTTATATAAGTTTAAAAATCGTCAAGATCGCGATTTTATTTTGGGTCCTACGCACGAAGAAACTTTTACGCAATTAATTGCTGATGAAATTAAGTCATACAAGAAATTACCATTGACTGTTTATCAAATTCAGGCAAAGTTCCGTGATGAAAACCGACCACGTTTCGGTCTATTACGTACTCGTGAATTTATTATGAAAGATGCTTACTCATTTAGTGCTGATCAAGAAGGCTTGGATGAGGCATTTCATAATATGGAAGAAGCCTACACCAATATCTTTGATCGACTAGGGCTCGAGTATCGTGCAATAGTTGGCGATGCTGGTGCTATGGGTGGATCAGATTCTAAAGAATTTTCGGCACCTGCTGCAGCTGGTGAAGATACGATTGCTTATTCTGATGCAACAGATTATGCGGCTAATCTTGAAATGGCTAAGGACTTTTACGAACGTCGATCTGCAACAGCTGAACAGTTGGCGCTTGAAAAGATTTCAACCCCTAACGAAAAGACAATTGATGATGTTGCCACACTTTTGGATAAGCCAAAGAATGAATTAGTTAAGACGATTATGTTCGTTGCAGATGACGAACTAGTTGCTGTTGTGACAACTGGCGATTTTGAAGTCAACGAAGTTAAGGTTCAGAATTATTTACATGCTGATTCGTTGGTTATGGCTGAAGAAGCGGATGTTCGTAAAGCAGTTGGTGCTGGATTTGGTTCATTGGGACCAGTTGGATTACCAGAAGAAGTTAAGCTTTTAGTTGATGAGAGAGCAGCTGATCTAGCTAATTTTGCCGCTGGTGCTAATGAAGATGGGATGCATTATGTCAATATTAACTGGAATCGTGATGTTGACTTACTCGCAGAAAATGTTAGTGATTTCCGTACAGTACGCGAGGGTGATTTAGCCATAGATGGTAAGGGTAAATTACAGTTTACTTCAGGTATTGAAATTGGTCATATTTTTAAACTTGGTACGCGATACTCGAAAACCTTAGGCGCACAAGTTCTGGATAATAACGGACGCCAAACCGATGTTATCATGGGATCGTATGGTATCGGTGTGTCACGTTTATTGAGTGCTATTGCCGAACAAAAGGCTGATGAAGATGGATTAGTTTGGCCTGCTAGCGTAGCACCATTTGACATTCATATTGTTCCAATTAACATGAAGGATGAAGACCAAGCTCGTGTGGCTGAACAGCTAGAGACATTGTTGGTAGCGCAAGGCATGGAAGTATTAGTTGACGACCGTAAAGAACGAGCTGGCGTTAAGTTTGCTGATGCGGACTTGATTGGCCTACCAATTCGTATTACAGTCGGTAAAAAGGCTGACGAAGATGTCGTAGAAGTCAAAGTTCGAGCAAGTAACACAAACATTGAGATGCGAGTTAGCGAAGTCGTGGATTCTGTCTCAGTACTGCTAAATGCGTCAGAAAAATAAGTATATTTAAAATTGCCGATATTTTATCGGCTTTTTTACTCAAGTAGAGGATAAAATGAAGTTAACGCAACAAGAACAATTACAGCACTTACTTACGCATATTCAACTGCCAGAAGAAATTCATCATTATTTTGATGACGGTTGTTTGTCTCAAGTTGATGTTTCAGTTAGTCAAAAAATGTGGCTTTTTCATGTCGAAATTGAACAGATACTGCCGGTAAATGTATACATGCAATTTCAGCAGTATTTACGAACTGCGTTCACTAATATAGCAGTGGTTCAACTTCAGATCACCACGCCAGTACAGCAAGTTAACGAAGAAGTCGTCAACTCTTATTGGCATCTAGCGCTACAAGAATCAAGTCTCAACCATGCGACAACGCAACAACTTGCTAGCAACACAATACTAAAGACAATTGAAACGAACCACTTTGGTGTTGCAGTCGGCGCATCAATTTTGTATCGCGCACTGACTGCTGAGGTTATCGATTCAATTGCGACAGTTTATCATTCTTTTGGATTACCAAAAATTAAGTTGACTCCAAAATTGGATGAACAACTTGAGCAAGAAATTCAAGAAAATGTGGCACAACATCATGCTAGAGCGCGTGAAGATTTGCAGAAAGCAATTGTTGCCAATGAACAATCAAAGCCTAAAGTTTCTAGCGAAGGTGTTTCGTTAGCTTTAGGGCGTAAGATACCTGCTGATGCTGAAATTACACGTTTAGATAGTATAGATGGTGAAGAAAATCGTGTCGTTATAGAAGGATATATTTTTGCGGAAGAAATAAGAGAGCTACGTTCTGGACGGAAACTACTAACACTCAAATTGACAGATTATTCAAGCTCGATTTCTGCTAAGAAATTTTCAAACAATGAGAATGACGAAGCTGTTTTTGACGGTTTAAAGTCTGGTTTGTGGGTGCGATTAAGTGGAAATATTCAAGAAGATCAATACGCACGTGAATTGGTGATGAACATATATGATTTGCAGGTTGTAGATCATGCTAATCGACAAGAAGTTTATCAAGGTGAAGAAAAACATATTGAATTGCATGCACACACTAATATGTCAGCGATGGATGCAGTTACTGATTTTTCAGGCGTTGCGAAATTAGCAAAAAGCTGGGGGCAAACTGCCTTGGCTGTTACTGATACTGGTAATGTTCAGGGATTCCCTGAGGCATCAGCTGCTGGTGCAAAAAATGGTTTGAAAATGATTTATGGCATGGAAGCTAACTTGGTTGAGGATGGTGAGCCTATTGGCTTTAATTTAGATCAAACCGAGTTATTGAATAAAGACACTATTTTTGTAGCTTTTGATCTTGAAACAACTGGTTTATCGGCAGTGACAGATCGTATTATTGAGTTATCAGCGGTTAAAATGCAGTTGGGTAACGTAATTGAGAAGTTCTCAGAGTACATTAATCCTGGATTCCCACTTTCTGAGTTCACCACCAAGTTAACTTCTATTACCGATGCTATGGTTGCCAATTCAGATACCGAAGAAAATATTATTAAACGTTTTCGTGAATGGTCTGGAAATGCCGTCTTGGTTGGGCATAATGTTACATTTGATGTTGGCTTTATGAATGCTGCCTATACGCGCTATAATCAACCCATTATCACGAATGCTATTATTGATACGTTACCATTTACACGCTGGTTATACCCTGATTATAAGTCTTATAGATTAGGCACAATCGCCAAGCGTTTCAATATTAATTTGGAACAAGCGCATCGCGCTATTTTTGATGCAGAAACCACTGGACATATCGCTTGGCGATTAATTAAGGAAGCACACGAACGTTATAATTTAAACCGACATAATGAGTTGAATGATCGCATGACTGAAGGAGACGCTTGGAAGCACGGGCGTCCCGTGCATGCCACTTTGCTAGTTCAAAATGCAACAGGTTTGAAAAATTTATACAAATTAGTGTCTCGATCTAACATTGAGTTTTTTGCTCGGGTACCGCGTATTCCGCGTTCTATATTAGAACAGTATCGCGAGGGACTACTTGTAGGAACGGGTGATACCAGCGGTGATGTGATTATTTCTTTGATTGAAAAGGGTATTCAGGAAGCAGAGAAAAAAGCAGCGTATTACGACTTTATCGAAATACAACCAACGGCAAATTATCAACCGATGATTGAGTCAGGGTTAATTGCAACGGAAGAAAAGTTGCAGAGTATTTTGAAAGATATGGTGGCTATTGGGGATAAACTTAAAAAGCCCGTTGTAGTTACTGAAGATGTAAAGTATACAAACCCAGAAGACAAAATATATCGCAATATTTTAATCGCTACACAGCCCGGTAATCCACAAAATCGCACAGCTTTACCAGATTTGAATTTCAAGACAACTCAGGAATTACTTGACGATTATGCTTTTATGGGCGCTGATTTAGCAAAAAAGTTGGTCATTGATAATACACATTTAGTTGCTAATATGCTTGAAGATATTGAACCTTTGAAAAGCGGATCTTATCCACCAAATATTCCTGGCGCTGGTGATGAATTAACTGAGAGAACTTATCGAACAGCTAAACAATGGTATGGTGAGCCAATACCCAAAGAAATACAGGCCCGTATTGATCAAGAACTGAAAGCGATTATTGGAAACGGTTTTGCGCCACACTATATCATTGCGCAAAGATTAGTTGCTAAGTCAGTTAAGGACGGCTATTTAGTCGGTTCACGTGGATCAGTTGGCTCCTCTTTTGTAGCTACAATGTCTGGAATCACAGAAGTAAATCCATTACCGCCTCACTATCGTTCTGCACATGGAGACTACTTTGAATTGGTTGATCCGAAAGAATATGAATCTGGTTATGATTTGCCTGAAAAAGAAGACCCAAATCATCCAGGTGAATTTTTAATTGGGGATGGACAAAACATTCCTTTTGAAACTTTCATGGGCTTCACAGGAAATAAAGTGCCTGATATTGATTTGAATTTTTCTGGTGATTATCAACCAATTGCTCATAATTATATGAAAGTTTTGTTTGGCGAACATAATGTATACCGCGCTGGAACCATTGCGACCGTTGCTGAAAAAACAGCTTTCGGCTATGTTAAAGCTTATGAGCGCGAACATGACCAACATTACCGTGGTGCTGAAATAGAGCGTTTAGCGCAGGGGATGACGGGTGTGAAACGTACTACTGGACAACATCCGGGTGGTATTTTAATTGTGCCCCGTGAATATGAGGTCTACGATTTTACTCCGATTCAGTATCCTGCGGATGATCAAAAGTCCCTTTGGCAAACTACGCACATGGATTATCATTCAATCCACGATAATTTGCTCAAGATGGATATATTGGGTCACGATGATCCCACAATGGTGCGTACATTAAAAGATATGTCTGGTATTGATCCACAGTCAATACCTGCAAATGACCCAGGCGTATTAAGCTTATTTACCTCAACTGAAGCTTTGGGTGTTACGCCAGAACAGATTTTTTCCAATACTGGCACACTAGGATTACCAGAGTTTGGTACAAACTTTGTGCGAGGAATGTTGACAGAAACACAGCCACACACATATTCAGAATTATTACAAATTTCTGGTCTATCGCACGGAACAGACGTTTGGGTAGGCAATGCTAATGAATTAATTGAAAATGGAACAGCCACCATTGGAACAGTAATTGGAACACGTGATAAAATTATGACTGATTTGATTAATTGGGGTGTTCCTGCAGCAGATGCTTTTAATATTATGGAAAAGGTCCGTAAAGGAAAAGGAATAACAGAAGAATATCAGAAACAACTACGTGAAGAAAAAATCCCAGAGTGGTATATCCAATCAATGCTTAAAATCAAGTATATGTTCCCACGGGCGCATGCTGCTGCCTATGTGTTAATGGCATTGAGGATCGCGTACTTTAAGGTTTATTTTCCAACAATCTATTATGCAACTTACTTTTCTGTACGTGCTGATGCATTTGATATCGTAGCAATGAGTCGGGGTAAAGATGCCACTAAAGCTGCTATTCAGAAGTTGAAGTCACTTGGAAATGATGCAACAGTTGGGGATAAAAACTTATTGACTGTTTTAGAAATGGCCAATGAAGCCTTGGAGCGTAACATTACTTTCGCTATGGTTGATTTAAACAAGTCTGAGGCGCTTGAGTGGGTGATTGATGGGGACACCTTAATTCCACCTTTCGTTTCTTTGCCAGGCTTGGGTGATAACGTTGCTAAGCAAATTGTAGCTGCACGGACCGAAAAACCATTTATCAGCAAAGAAGATTTAAAGAAACGTGGTAAGGTTTCACAAACAATTATTGAGTTTATGACATTGCATTCTGTTTTAGATGGATTACCAGATGAAAATCAGTTAAGCTTGTTCGATTTTTAATTATTATGTTAAACTTTTAATACAGATATGCAGTTGTTGTTCATCTATCTGTTCGTATTAAAGGGAGAAAAAAATGAAACATGAATGGCATCAAAAAGTCGCTGGATATTATGAATATGTCTTGAACATTATGATGATTTTGATTGGTATCGTAATATTTGGATTTTTAATACGTGAAATCTGGAATTTAGCACAGATGCTATCGATCAAGAATATCTCAGGACATTTCACTGAATTAGCTGAACAAATCTTAATTGTATTTTTGTTTTTTGAATTTTTGGGGATAGGCAGAGAGTATTTTGTCAAAGATGCTCATATTTCTACTGATAACTTCTTGTATATTGGTGTGACAGCGATAGTTCGTGCTATGCTGGTATATCACGATCAAACTTATAAGACCTTAATGCTGGCAGCTGCAATATTTTTATTGATTTCAGCGCAAGCTATTTATCGCTATTTCCGGCCTAAATACAGATCTTAAAAACTAATTATTAGTTTAATAATTAGTTTTTTTATTTTGTGCCTATAAAATAATATGAATCATCTATGCTATTAAACAACCATTTCATGGTATGATAATAAAAGAAATTTTATCAAAATTGGACGGGAACATGACTAAAAACATTGTCGTACTCGGCAGCTTGAATGTCGATAATATTATGAAAATGCCACGTATGCCACTGGTTGGTGAAACGATGGCACTTACTGAAGTAACAACAGCACCAGGTGGTAAAGGGGCTAATCAGGCAGTTGCCGCATCACGACAAGGAGCAAATGTTTCATTTATCGGTGCTGTTGGGAATGATGCAAATGGGCAGTTTATGAGAGCAACATTACTCACCAATGGTGTCAATGTGGACGCAGTGTCAACAAATAGTGATGTGCCAACTGGATCAGCATACATTATGTTGCAAGAGAGTGGTGCAAACACAATATTGATTCATGGTGGGGCAAACCAAGCCTTAACGATTGAGGACATAAATACAGCGTTAATTGCGCAAGCTGATGTGCTAATCGCACAATTTGAAGTGCCGTTCGAAGTTATTTTGGCGGCATTTAAAATTGCTAAAAAAAATAATGTGCAAACAATCCTAAATCCAGCTCCGGCTGTGTATGAACTTACTCCAGAATTAATGGCTGTCACTGATATTGTGCTGCCCAATGAAACAGAAGCGCAATTACTGACGGGCATCAATGTTATTAATGACGAGGGTGTTTTAAACCGAGTTAGCGATGCCCTACAAGCGAAGGGAGTCCAACGGAGTATTATCACATTAGGAGAAGCGGGATCATTTATCGCTGATGGTCAAAAAAGATGGTGGGTACAACCTGAAAAGGTAGACGCACAAGATACTACCGCGGCAGGTGACACTTTTATTGGTACATTAGCCAGCGTCATAGCACCTGATTTTAGTAATTTAGATGATGCTGTGCAGCGGGCCAACATTGCTAGCGCAATCGCTGTAACACGTCCAGGTGCTATTCCTTCAATTCCTACAGATAAAGAGGTTGATAACTATTGATGTTGCCTGAAGACTTTAAAAATAAATACAATCGGATCCTCGGCGATGAGTATGAAGATTTTTTATTGAGTTTTGACGAACCGGTTCAAAAAGCGTATCGTGTGAATCCGTTAAAGCCATATCCTGTCATCAGTGATACAGAAGA
Source organism: Leuconostoc mesenteroides subsp. mesenteroides ATCC 8293 (assembly GCF_000014445.1). Taxonomy (NCBI): domain Bacteria; kingdom Bacillati; phylum Bacillota; class Bacilli; order Lactobacillales; family Lactobacillaceae; genus Leuconostoc; species Leuconostoc mesenteroides. The sequence goes on from NC_008531.1 coordinate 663,790, forward strand.
TCATGGTAATCTTCCCTATGGTAAATGGGGACATTTTGGAGCTGTTAACGGGCATTCAGTAGATCACGTTACTGGTGTGGTTTACTCCCAAGAACCGTCAGCGCAATTTGTGGGTGAGGTTGTTCGGCCAAATCCTGGCGAACGCGTTTTAGATTTAGCCGCTGCGCCAGGTGGAAAATCAACCCATCTAGCAGCATTCATGGGACAAAAAGGGCTATTATGGTCTAACGAAATATTTTTAAACCGCGCTAAAATTTTGAGTGAAAACATTGAGCGTATGGGTATTAAAAATGCGATTGTCAGTTCACATACACCAGCTGAGCTGAGTTCAAAATTACCTGGTTTTTTTGATAAAATTTTATTAGACGCCCCTTGTTCTGGTGAGGGGATGTTTCGTAAAGATCCTGGTGCGATAGCCTATTGGCACGAACATTATCCAGCAGAGAACGCCACGAGGCAGCGTGAAATCCTCACAGAAGCTGTTAAAATGCTTCGTCCGGGAGGGCAGATAGTTTACTCGACTTGTACATTTGCTCCAGAAGAGGATGAGCAAATAATCAATTGGCTCATGGCGGCGTATCCTGAATTTAGTTTGGTTTCGATTGAAAAGCCGGATGGCGCTAATCTTAGTGATGCACGTCCTGAATGGATAGACGAAGCTTTTGTCAATGGAACAACTGAGCACAGTGCGACGACGACAAAAGATGTGATGAAAAAAGCTGCAAGATTGTGGCCACATAAGCTGGAAGGGGAAGGACATTTTGTGGCGAAGCTTGTTAAGGCTAATGGTGATTACGATGATGTATCTGTTGTCAAACCGCTTAAGAACAAACCATTAGATAAACAACAACGTGAAATCTTATCTAATTTTTTTGAGGAAGCACTGATTACATTTGATCAAAAAGCGAATGAATATGTTTTGTTTGGTGACCACTTGTATATGGCACCAATTGGGACACCAGATATTTCAAGTATGAAAATATTACGTCTTGGCCTTGAATTAGGTCTATTTAAGAAAAAAAGGTTCGAGCCAGCACATGCGTTAGCTCTGGCTTTAAACCCTGATGAAGTTAAACAGTCGTATGAAATGAATCCTGAGGAGTGGGCACAATTTGTCCACGGAGATGTCATTCAGACAAGGCTGGACCTAGACAAAGGTTGGGTATTAATGACTGCTAATGGCAACGGTGCTGGATGGGGACGCTACGTTAACGGACAAATTAAGAACTTTTTTCCAAAAGGATTGCGGTTTGTTGTTAAAAAATAAAGTGTGTTGGGGACATTTTTTTAAAAAAACAAGGACTGAAAATGGCCTTGTTTTTTCTTCGCGGTCACGTAAAATGTATTAATGTTAGTATCTGAGAAATTGCTACACTAAACAAGATTATTTACTTGAAAACAAGGTGAAATGGGAGAAATTATCATGAATAGGTCAACAAAAATTTTTACTGGTTTAGCAGCAGCTGCTGTGATTGCAGGTGGCATTTATGCAGCTACCAGTCACAACTCATCTAGCTCAAAAAATGCAAATAAAAGTGCTACTTTAGGATTGGTCTTAGATGTTGGTGGTGTTGATGATCATTCCTTTAATCAATCAGCATGGGAAGGCGCAAAATCTTATGCCAAGGAAAACAATTTAAAGGCTGGACAAAATGCAGCAGTTACATATTTTAATACAAAAAGTCAGTCAGATTTAAATCAGAATTTTAATTTGGCTACAAAAAGTAAAAAATATGACATTGTCTACGGTATTGGTTACTCGTTAAACCAATCAATCAGCAAATCAGCAAAACTTAATCCAAAACAGAAGTTTGTGCTAGTTGATGATATTGTCAAAAACCGTAAGAATGTAGCAAGTGTGATGTTCCGTTCGGAGCAATCTTCTTACTTAGCTGGTGTAGCTGCAGCAACCAAAGCAAAAGAAAATGGTGAAAAAACAGTAGGCTTTATTGGTGGTATCCATGGAAACATCATTGACGCTTTTGATGCAGGGTTTGAAGCGGGCGTGAAAGCAACGGATTCATCATTGACAGTTCAAAAACAATATGCAGATTCTTTCTCTGATTCTGCCAAGGGAAAGACTATTGCGGCTGCTATGTATGCTTCTGGTATTCGCACAATCTTTGCGGCCGCAGGATTTGTCGGTAATGGCGCATTTGCTGAAGCTAAGGCTGAAAATACAAAGTTAGATGCAGACTCAAAAGATCGTTTGTACATTATTGGTGTTGACCGTGATCAAAAATCTGACGGATCATATACATCAAAGGATGGGAAAAAGGTCACATCGACGATGGCCTCTTCAATTACTTCAGTTGGCGATGGTGTGAAAAACATTGCTGATAAATATAATAAAGACAAGAAGTTCCCGGGTGGTAAAACAATCGCTTATGGCTTGGACGATCATGGTGTTTATTTAACAAAGTCTGAATTGACTAAGTCTCAAAAGGCCGCAGTTAAAAAGGCAGAAAGGTCAATTATCAATGGTAAAATTACAGTACCAAATCATCCTAAGGGTTCACAATTTAACCAAAACTTTTAAATACTAGAAGCTATTCAGTTGAATAGCTTTTTTTGTACTTAGCTGTTGCTATTTGGTACTATATTCGTTCAAGAAGTTTATTGGTAGCAAAGCATTTGACCGAAATACTTGTTATAATATTAATTAGACAAATCAGGGAGAAAATAAGACATGGCTTTTGACAAAACTGTAACGATACCTGGCGATAAAACATATAAACTTAGTAATAATATTAAAAAATATACGCTTGGAGATCTTGGCTTTATTACAAATAAAGCTGGTGTACATATATTACACCGTGCTTTAGAACCAGAAAAAGCGCTCGATAATGCTATTCAATTGAAAGTCTCAATCAATCAAGAACTGACTGGATTTAAAATGAGTACAGTTTCTGCTGGAGATGTTGTCCGAGTTGATATTTTCAAAAACAATAATGCTGCTGAGTTGGTGAAACTTTATTATTTTTTCGTGAATGAGTTAATTGAACGAGGCGTTCTGGAAGAAATAAATGAATAAATTTCTTTTGAAGTGGTTAATGCAGGAGGCCTAAGTAATTAATTATGACAAAATTTTATTTTGTACGACATGGACAAACTGAATGGAATCTTGAGCGCCGTTTTCAAGGTGGGCATGGTGATTCTGAATTGTTACCTTCGAGTTACAATGATATGAAAAAAGTGGGCAAGTTCTTGAGTAAAATCAAGTTTGACCACATTTATGCTTCGCCAATACGTAGGGCACGTATTACTGCGATTAACATCGCTAAACAACTAAAATATAAACCTGCTTTATCTTTGCGGTCAAATCTAGCTGAAGTTGGTTTGGGCGCATGGGAAGGTGAACTAGTTGCTAATGTAAAAGAACAGTATGCATCAAGCTTTGACAACTACCGCAATGATTTAGATAAATTTGAAGGTAAAGAATTTGGTGGCGAGGGATATACAAAAGCTGAAGCCCGGTTTGTTCGTTTTATTAAAGCAACCGCTAATAATTTCCCAGAAAGCAATATTTTAATTGTTTCTCATGGTATGGAACTGTCTTTTGGAATAAATGGCTTACTAAAGCAACACCGTATGAGCATTCGTGAGCGGGGTGGCTTGACTAATACATCAACGACTATTTTATCAACTACTGATGGTGAGAATTTTGTGATAGAGGACTGGAATAATACCAGTTATCTGAATAAGAAACAGGATGATTCGACAACAATTTGATGGCATACCCGGAAAAACAATTAGATAAAATAACTGGCACGTTACAAAATGTTATTTTTTCATCGACAGAATCCTATTTTAAAATTTTGTCGGTACATATTGAAGAATCAACTTTAGAAGATTGGCAAGAGCCAGAAATGATTGCCACTGGAACATTTGCTGACGTCCAAGAAGGAAGTGTATACGGATTTTATGGCCAATTGGTTCGACATCCAAAGTACGGACAGCAATTTAAAGTCGATCATTACGAAAATGAACTGCCTCCCGATGAAAACGGGTTGATTAAGTATTTTGCTAGTGGCCAATTTACTGGAATTGGTAAAAAAACGGCTGAAAAAATTGTTAATCATTTGGGATTGAATGCTGTCAATCTAATTCTAGATGACGCAAAAATTCTTGACGGTATTGTAAAAGCAGAAACAGCTCGAAAACTGGCGCGTACGTTGCGACTTAACTTAGGTCTAGAACGCTTGTTCCAAATTGGCAATCAATTTGGTATTGGTGCGGACATTGCCGGACGTTTATATGATCAATACGGTAACGAGGCACAAGACATTTTAACGCAAGATCCTTACCGTTTAGTATTTGAATTTGATGGCATTAGTTTTAAAAAAGCCGATGATATTGGTCATAAGGTTGGTGTAGATAAATTCGATGAACGGCGTATGCAAGCCGCTGTTTACGCAACAATTATGAATGTGACGTTTCAATATGGTCATATGTTTTTATCACACGATCAACTATTATTGTCAGTCGAGCAAATGTTGCATCAAAACAATACCGAAATGTCGAATCAAATTCAAAAGGCCATCCAGAGCTTAATTGAAAGCAATATTTTGGTTAACGATGATGGCCGTTATTATGCGAAAAGGTTGTACATTGCTGAAAAAGAAACGGCTATTAACTTAAAACGATTATTAAATACAAGTTCTCCATTGAATATAACAGCAAATGATATTGATGAATCATTTGTGACGCCTGGAAAAATGACGCTCGATCAGATACAAGTTGAGGCGGTTAAAACTGGGTTGAAATCACAAATTTTCTTGTTAACAGGTGGACCAGGAACTGGAAAAACGACAATTATCCGCACAATGGTCGCCACTTGGAAGAAAATGATTCAAAATCGTGCAAAGTTTGCAGACAATACTAAAGATTTTCTCAAAAATTATCAGGTCAGAATGGCTTCACCAACAGGACGTGCAGCAAAGCGGATGACTGAGGTAACGGGTTATGATGCTTCGACAATCCATCGGCTACTGGGTATTGCTGATTTGGATGAGCCAGAGTTTAATGCGGATAATCCTATCGCAGGCGGTCTACTAATAATAGATGAAGCGTCGATGCTAGATATTGAATTAACTTCAAAATTGCTAGCAGCGGTTCCAAATGGGATGAAGGTAATTATCGTCGGAGATAGCGATCAACTACCGTCGGTTGGACCAGGCAATGTATTAGAGGATTTAGTGAGTAGCGGAGATATCACTCATATTGAATTAGAAGTTATCTATCGACAAGGCCGTGGGAGCAGCATTACTGAACTTGCAACGCATATTAAAAACGGTGAGTTACCAGCAGATTTCTTAGAGAATCAACCAGATCGTTCGAGTTTTATGGTAAATTCAGAGCAAGCTTCGCAAGCAATTGAACAAGTGGTTGCATTGGCGATTAAAAAAGGTTACACGCAAGACGATTTACAAATATTAACCCCAATGTACAAAACATCTGCCGGTGTAATTGCCTTAAATCAAATGGCTCAAAAATTGTTCAATCCGCTTAAATCAAATCAAAAAAGTTTGCAGTTTGGAATGACAATTTTCCGAAAGGGTGATAAGGTCTTACAGCTAGAAAATGACAGCGAGCGAGATGTTTATAACGGAGATATGGGCAAAATAATTGCTGTCCAGTACAAGTCTGACATTGGCAATGATGATAATGAAGATCGCCTCATCATTGATTTTGATGGTAAAGAATTGGCTTATCCCAAAAAAAATTTGAATCAACTGTCATTAGCGTACGCTACGACCGTCCATAAAGCACAAGGTAACGAGTTTCAATTGGTTATCATGGTTTTGACAAATCATTTTGGTTTAATGCTTAATCGAAATTTATTATATACAGGAATTACCAGAGCCAAAGAGGCTTTGATTCTTGTGGGAGAATACACCGCATTTGAACGTGCTTCACGCACACTGGTGCCGAAAAGATTCACATTCCTGCAACAAAGGTTGAGTCACAGCAAAACTGAAGTTAATGAGCACGATAGTTCAGATGAATCGGAAACTATCCCTGAAAAAACACCTCATTTGACAACAACAATGGTTATTAGTAGTGCGGTTAATCCGATGATCGGAATGGAAAATATTACCCCATATGATTTCATGTAATCGTTTTCATATAGTATAATGTATAATATAATAATGAATGGAGAACTTTATGACACCAGCATATGAGCTATTTAACCTTGGCAGTAATGATGAACTGGCAGGTGAAATATCAACAATTTTAGGTGTACCATTAGCCCCAATTGATATCAAAACATTTGCTGATAATGAAATATATGAGCGAATTGAAAATACTGTTCGTGGTCGGAATGTGTATGTCATTCAAGGAATTACGGCGCCGGTGAATGATAATTTCATGAAATTGATGATTTTTATTGATGCAGCACGTCGTGCTTCTGCCAATTCAATCAACGTCATTATTCCCTATTTCGGTTATGCACGTTCAGACCGAAAAGCCCGTTCTCGAGAACCTATTTCAGCACGTATGATTGCCAATATGTTGGAGTCGCAGGGCGTAAAACGGGTCATGACGATGGATTTACATGCGGATCAGGTTCAAGGATTCTTTGATATTCCTGTAGATCATTTGCTAGCCATGCCGGCTTTGGGGCATTACTTTTATGCTAATGATTTGTTAGGGGATGATTTAGTTGTTGTTGCGCCGGATCATTCTAGTGTTGCTCGTGCACGCAAGTTTGCCAAACTTTTACATGCAGATTGGGCACTAGTTGACCGACGTGTTGATAGCGTTCGCCCAAATACACCATATCAAATTACTGGTAATGTGGCTGGTAAACGTGCTATTTTAATCGATGATATCATTGATACAGGAACAAGTATGGTCCTTGCCAGTGAAGCAGCTGCTAATGCAGGTGCGATTGAAATTTATGCTGTTGCTACGCACGCTGTGTTGTCAGATAACGCGGTTGATCATCTTGAAAAAGCACCAATTGATCATGTTGTTGTAGCAAATACTGTTGAAATAGCCGAACATAAAAACATGAGTAAGCTGAAAGTATTGTCTGTGGCCGAATCATTTGCTGAAGCAATCAGACGCATCAATGTGTTTGAAAGTATTGAGGATGTGCTGAAAAGCCCAGACAATTTGGACGTAATGTTATGAAAATAGTGGATCTAGAATCTTTTTTATCTCCTGAATGGGGAAAAACAAGTAATGGATTTGTTACAACTCAATTTGGCGCAGCGTTGGAATTTATGGTTCAAGGTGCGCAAGAAGTCACTTTAAAGTTTGCAAAAAAATACGAGGGTCTATCGCTGGTATTGTCTCTTAACGGAGAAAATTGGCATGAAATTAACGTTGAAAATAATGTACTCAAATTATCAGTAACTGACGGACACTATATTTTGTTGGTACGGTCTATTTCTGGTAATCAAATGACGCTATGGACTAATCCAATCACATTAGTTTCGGGTCAAATTGATTCTGGAGAGCTAGCCCCAATTGCAACCGATGTAAATTACATTACATTTATTGGTGATTCCATTACTGCTGGTGAGGAAATGATCGAACATGAGCCGCATCCAGAGCTCAGTTATCCTGAATTGATTGCTGAAATGCTCCATAAGCCACTAGCTCGGATTGGCTATGGTGGTTCAGGTTTAACGCCGAGTGCTCCTTTTCAGGAACCAACGGCTGTCGAGGCATTGTGGCACGTTGCTCCGAATGTTGAGCGCCCTAGGGCATCTTCTGATTTAGTAATTGTCAATTATGGCACAAACGACTATAATTATGGTGCAACGGTGCAAGATTTTTGTTTTGGGTTACGGGTGTACTTGCTTGAGCTAATTAAACGTTTCCATGATGCCAAGATAGTGCTCCTAGTGCCTTTCAACGGTGCGTTTAAAAAAGTTTTTGAGCAAGAGATAAAACGCTTCGATTGTTTTGTTTTATTGGATACTACGCCGTGGAAAATTTCGCCACAACAAGTGCATCCGAATATTTTGGAGCACGAGCGCGTGGCAAAACTACTTTTAGGAGGATTGATTTAAAATGGTATATGCAGCAGATGAACAACGTTACGAAAAGTTACCTTATCGCCGAGTTAGTGATTCTGGTCTTATTTTACCGGCAGTTTCGTTTGGATTGTGGCGTAATTTAGGTGATCAAATGCCACTTGAAAATTCTAGAAATGTGATTTTAAAAGCGTTTGATAGTGGTATCTTTAGTTTTGATAACGCATCAAATTATGGGCCAAGCAATGGCACAGCCGAAGTGACATTTGGAAATGTTTATCGTAATGATTTAAAACCTTATCGTGATGAATTGGTGATTACGACGAAAGCCGGTTATCATATGTGGCCTGGACCATTAGGCGAATTTTCTGGCAAGAAAACATTAGTTGCCGCGCTGGATTTGAGCTTACAACGGATGGGACTAGATTATGTTGATATCTTTTATGCACACCGTTGGGATCCAAACACACGTTTAGAGGAAACTGCTCGTGCGTTAGACTTGATTGTAAAACAGGGTAAGGCGCTTTATGTTGGTGTTTCGAACTACACTGCCGAGCAAACAAAAGCAATCACTAAAATATTCGATGAACTTGGTACACCATTTATTGGTAACCAAGTATCTTATAACATGTTGAACCGCACAGCTGAAAAGGATGGTCTTTTGGATGTCTTGGATCAAAATCATGCGGGTCTTGTAGCCTATGGACCACTTGCTGAAGGCTTATTGACTGATCGTTATCTGAAAGAAATTCCTGCTGATTATCCAATCCATCCAACAAACCAATTCTTATTTAAGAACGGTAAGGATGCCTTAATTGCCAAGCTAAATGCTTTAAATGCAATTGCGCAAGGCCGTGGACAAAAATTGTCACAAATGGCGCTAGCTTGGTTATTAAAGGATGAACGCGTTGCAACAGTCGTCATTGGTGCAAGTAAGGTTGAACATTTAGTTGACAACTTAAAGTTTTCCGATAATTTAGATTTCTCTGCGGCTGAACTTAAAGAGATCCAAGCTATTTTAGACAAATAAATACTGAATATATCAGGAATCAGTTTTGTACTGGTTCTTTTTTGTTGTCCAAAAAGAAACCGTTTACAATCCAAACGTTCGACAAATTTTGTCAGATCGTGAAAATACCTATCAAAAAACGAACTATATCTTTATTTATTATAAAAATATAATTTAAAAACATACAAAATGGTCAATATAATTGTTAAACTATAGTTATTAACAAACAAAGAGGCCAGTCATGACAAAAGTTTTGATTATCGGTTCTGGTGCACGTGAGCATGCGCTAGCACAGACATTTTTAAAAAGTCCACAAGTAGATGAAGTCATTGTTACACCCGGAAATGATGGGATGACAGATGACCATTTACGACGAGTTGAGATTCCAGTGACTAATTTAATTGAACTAAGGGATTTCGCAAACCAAGAACACGTTGATCTAACGTTTGTTGGCAATGAAGAGCCGTTGACACTAGGTATCGTTGACGTATTCACAGAAGCCTCCTTAAAAATATTTGGTCCAACAAAAAAAGCAGCTCAACTTGAAGGTTCTAAATCATTTACGAAGAACATTCTTCAAAAGTACAATATTCCAACTGCGCAATCAATAACCGTAACTTCTTTTAATGAAGCGAATCAAGCTATTGCAAAATTTGGTTTTCCAATTGTTTTTAAGCTAGATGGATTGGCTTTGGGCAAAGGGGTCACTATTATTGAAAATGCCGCTGATGCTCAAGTTTATTTGGAAAAGTTATACACGCAAAATGTTGATGTCAAATTGGTTATTGAGGAATATCTGAAAGGAGTCGAGTTTTCTGTATTTACATTAGTGGGTCAAAACGGTGCAATGACTCATGCACCTTTAGCACAAGACCATAAACGTCGTTTTGATGGTGATGAAGGACCTAACACCGGTGGAATGGGGGCTTATAGCCCAGTGAAATGGATTTCAGATCAAATTCGTCAGGAAACTATTGAAACTTTAGTTAATCCAACAGTGAAAGCAATGGTTGAAGAGCACGCGTCATTTACTGGTGTCTTATATACAGGCGTCATGTTAACTGAAGAAGGTCCTAAAGTCATTGAATTCAATGTACGCTTTGGTGACCCTGAGGCACAAGTAGTATTACCTCAATTTGAGGGTGATTTTTATCAATTAATTTTGCAGCTATTGTCAGGTGAAAAACCAGCGTCACATTGGCAAGAGGAAGAAGTGTATGTTGGGGTTGTTCTAGCAGCGAAGGGTTATCCTGAACGTCCTCAAAAAGGAGCAATCGTTCCTCAAATCCCATTAGTGACTAATTATGCTGGCGTCAAATTGGCGAACACGGTGTTGCATGCAAATGGCGGGCGTGTAGCCACTGTTATTGCTCATGACAAAAATGTGAAATTGGCACAAGAAAAAGTTTATAATGTATTAGATAAGACACCGATGGATTTACAATATCGTCACGATATTGCTTATCAAGCTGTTCAAAAATTATAAAGGGAAACAAACATGCAAACAGATATTGAAATTGCCCAATCCGTTGAAATAAAACCAATTACCAAAATTGCTACTACTGCAGGGCTGCAGGCTAATGAAATTGAACCCTATGGATACGACAAAGCAAAAATTAATTTGGATCCATCTATCGTTCGTAAGCAAGAATTGGGTAAGTTGATTTTGGTTACGTCAATTAATCCAACTCCCGCCGGCGAAGGAAAATCAACAGTAACGGTTGGTTTGGCTGATGCGCTAAATTTGGCCGATAAAAAGACGATGATTGCGCTACGTGAACCCTCCTTGGGGCCTGTGATGGGGCTTAAAGGTGGCGCAACTGGTGGTGGCTTTGCACAAGTCGTTCCAATGGCTGATATTAATTTACATTTTACTGGAGACTTCCATGCATTAACATCAGCTCATGATACACTTGCTGCATTACTAGATAATAGTATTCACCAAGGAAATCCATTAAATATTGATCCACGTCGTATTTTGTGGAAACGCGTAGTAGATATTAATGATCGTGAATTGCGTCATGTCACTGTCGGCTTAGGTGGACCAACTTCAGGTGTTCCGCGTGAAGATGGTTTTGACATTACTGTAGCTTCTGAATTGATGGCTATTTTAACACTCTCAACTGATTTAATGGATATGAAAGAGCGTATCAAGCGTATTGTTGTTGGTTATACCTACAGCAAAGAACCAGTGACTGTTGCTGATTTAGGTGTTGCTGGCGCCTTAACTGTTTTGTTGAAGGACGCTATCAAACCCAATCTTGTCCAAACACTGGCACACACACCGGCAATTATTCACGGTGGTCCATTTGCTAACATCGCTCAAGGAACTAACTCTATTTTGGCAACCAAAACGGCTCTGAAATTAGCAGATTATGTTGTAACGGAGGCGGGATTTGGTGCAGACTTGGGTGGCGAGAAGTTTCTAGATGTTAAGGTGCCGTTGCTTGGTAAAACGCCAGATACAATTGTTATTGTCGCTACCGTACGTGCTTTGAAACACCATGGTGGCGTTGCATTATCAAATTTGAATAATGAAGATGTCACTGCGCTCAGGAACGGCTTAGAAAATTTAGGTCAACACCTGACAGCGATGAATCGTTATGGCGTACCAGTGTTAGTAGCCATTAATCGCTTCACCTCGGATACGGAAGCAGAGTTACAGGTTATTAAAGACTACGTCCAACAATTTGGCGCAACAGCTTATACAACAGAAGTTTGGGCAAAAGGCGGTGCAGGGGCACAAGAGTTGGCTGCAGCTGTCATTAAAAAATCAGCTCAAGAAGCAGATTTTACACCACTATATCAAGCTGACGATTCAGCTATTGATAAACTAAATACTATCGTGCAAACAATATACGGTGGGACGGGTGTTGAATTATCAACTAAGGCGCAAAAACAATTACAAGATTTTAAAAAATATGGTTGGGACAAGTTACCAATTATTATGGCAAAAACGCAGTATTCATTTACAGATGATGCTAAAAAACTTGGGGCACCTAAAGATTTCAAAATTTATATCCGTGAATTCGTACCAAAACTTGGCGCTGGATTTTTAGTTGCATTAACGGGAAGCATCATGACAATGCCTGGATTACCAAAACATCCAGCGGCATTGGATATTGATATTGATGAGAATGGTACAATTACTGGTTTGTTTTAGACTAAAAAATGGCCTTTAGGCCATTTTTTTATTACTTATTTTCTGGCTCGACATGGATTTCAACGTCAAAAATTTGGTACGCTTCAAATAATTTTTTTTCAATAAGTTTTGTGATGGCATGACTTTCTGCCACAGTCAGTTGTGGGTTCATTGTTACGACAATATCCAGGGCAATGTTTTCACTATAAGATCGACCTCTTATCTCTTTTACAGCGATGACACCAGGAATTCTGTTAACTGTCAAACGATACTGATCCAGTGTATGCTGATCAAAACCATCTGAAAGCATAAACACACTGTTTTTAAAAATATCAACTGCCATGTTAAGGATTAATAGAGAAATAATGATTGCTACAGTAGCATCAAGCCATGAAAAATGAAATGAGGATGCGAGGATTGCCAACGTGGTGGCTATACTAGTAAAAATATCACTGAGGTTGTCCTTAGCAGCTGCAAGCAAAGCTGTGCTATGTACGTTTTTGGCCAACTTCTGGTTGTGAAAGTACAAAAAGCTAAGTAGGATGGCTGAAATAATGCCAACAATTGCGCTGAGGGGGCTAGGTGTGACTATTTGACCACTCAGGATATTTCTAAAAGCACTAAATAGAACTTGTAACGCAACGATTAACATAATTATTGAAGTAATCATGCTGGCGATGTTTTCTGATTTCCAGTGACCGTATTGGTGGTTTTTATCAGGTGGTCGGCGCGAAAAATGAAGCCCAATCAGCACCGTTAGTGACGCTAAAATGTCAGTTGAATTATTGAATCCATCAGCGATTAAGGCTTCCGAATGACCAATATTTCCAACTAGCAATTTCATAATAGTGATCAGACTATAGGCAGTAAGGCTGATAATAGCGCCACCTTCAGCGGCTTTAAGTTGTTCATAGCGTTTATTGAGCATTTTGGTACCTGCATATCAATGATAGATACATGTGCAAGAGTTCACTTTTATTATACAATGAAATACAGTTGTTCCACCAAATTTGACTTTCATTTTTGGTGGAGAATAAGCTCCTTTTAACGTTGTGCTTGAACCGTTTTAAACTAACAATATAAAGGTGTGTTATACTATATTTATGAAAACAGGAACAGTAAAAATTTGGCAAAAAGAACGTGGATATGGATACATTACACCCGATGAAGGTGGAGATGATGTCTTTGTTCATTTTAATGGTATTGATATGGATGGCTTTAAGTCATTGATTCAAGGCGAAAAAGTAGCGTACGTACTGGTACAAGGGTATAAGTCTTATCAAGCAGCCCAGGTTCGTCCACTTTCGGTTGAGGCAGCAGACGTTTAATGGTGGCATATCGTGAGACAGTAACATCGTCTAAGATAATTTATGAGGGGCCAATATTTAGCGTTGAAACGCAAGATGTTGATCTCTATAATGGAAAAAAAGCTAAAAGAGATATTGTTAGGCACGTGCCTGCAATTGGCGTTTTAGCTTTTGTTGATGATGAACATATTATTTTAGAGAAACAATGGCGTGCCACAATTAGCGATTTTATTTTGGAAATTCCCGCTGGAAAATTGGATCAACGTGATTTTGACGAACCTCATCATGCAGTTGAGCGTGAACTAAATGAAGAATTACGTATGGCAGCGGGTTCTATTGAAAAAGCGTTAGGTTTTGTTGAAACAGTTGGTTTTTCTGATGCTTATATGCATTTATATGTTGCGAGAAATTTAACACCCATTGAACAAGATCAACAATTACCACGCGATTTAGGGGAGACAATGGATTTAGTAACCATGTCTTTTAGTGAAGTGAAATCGTTGTTTGATTCAGGAAAATTAATTGATCAAAAAACTGTCACAGCCTTTTTGTATTGGAATTACTTGCGGGGTTAATTTATGGATAAAATGTCACGTAAAGCAGCCAAAAAAGAGCAAAAGGCGCGTGAAAAAGAACGTATCAAAGTTGAAAAAGACTACGCTAGAAAACATCCAACTCAAGTTGAAATTGTCCAGCCAGAAACTCGAGAAGAGATGCGGTTAACACGTAAAGGACGTTATGAATTAGGGTCAGATGGTAAGCTAACAGCGAAAGGCAAATCAAAACGCTTAACGCATCGTTACAATGTAATTATTATTGTTTTGATTTTATTAATTATTGCAACGTACGCTGCCTTTTTTTTAATTAACTAGTAAATTTGGAGAAAAAAATGAAAATAGGAATTATCACGCCAATGGCGGAGGAAAAGATTGCATTGTCTGCAATTCTTGAAAATACAGAAACAAGACAGCACGGCAGCACAACGATTACTTCAGGAACTTATAAAAATCATGAAGTAATGCTCACTGAGTCTGGTATTGGTAAAGTGGCTGCAGGTTCTGCTGCTACAGTGATGATTGATAATTTTAATCCTGATTTGATTGTTAACACTGGTTCTGCTGGTGCGTTAGACCCCGATTTAAAAATAGGGGATGAAGTTATTGGCACACGTATTGCGTATTCAGATGTTGATGTGACAGCATTCGGATATGCTTATGGTCAATTGCCAAACAAGCCCTTATATTACGAAGCTGATCCAGCAGTGGTTGCTGATTTTAAGAATTTGACAGCGGGCAAAGAAGGCTTAATTGTTTCTGGTGATCAATTTGTTCAAGATGATGGTAAAAAGAAAATTTTGTCCCATTTTCCAGAGGCATTAGTTGCTGAGATGGAAGCAGCAGCGGTAGCACAAGTTGCTACACAGTTTGGAACCCCATTTATTGTATTACGTGGTGTTTCCGATTTAGCTAATGGAGAATCTAATATTGTCTTTGATGATTTCGTAGTTGAAGCTGGTAAGGCTTCAGCCCAGTTATTAATCAATTATATGGATCAAAAGAACTAAGCCGACAGGCTTTTTTTTGTACTGTGAAGTCAGTGCAGTGCTAGATATAGCTGATTTCTGTGGTAGTTGGTATAGAGGTTAGTGTGCAAGCAAGTTAAGAATAATGTAAAATAGAAAATATATTAAATTTAAGGAATATAATAAAATGATTACTTCATATAACCAAAAATCTTGTGGGGACATACTTGTTGTTACACTTGCTCCTAACGCGGAAAAACAAATTGTGACTACTGTCGGAAACGTGACACGAATAAGTAATGCTGAAACAGGTCAGGCCACTGGGTTTAACATTGCTAATGTAGGTGCCGAATTAGGGATTATTGGAGAAAATGGTCAAATATTCTTAAACGAAGAGCAAATAAATATTCTTAACGCCAACATCAAATCAGCTGGATTTGATGAAATTATGAAGGTTTCACCTTCAAAACTTGTTATTGGTTTCGTTGAAAACCTTTCGAATCATCCAGATTCAGATCATTTACATATCACACAAACAAAAGTTAGTGACCAAAAAAGCCTTCAAATTGTCTCTGGATCGCCAAATATGAAAACAGGGATTAAAGTTGTGGTAGCTCAGCCTGGAACTATGATGCCTTCAGGCACCTTGATATGGGATGGTGCATTACGCGGTGTGCCATCTTCAGGGATGATTGTTTCTGGACGAGAGTTACATTTACCGGGCGCTCCTGAAAAACCAGGTGCCTTGGTTTTACCAAATGATTTTGGTGAAATTGGCGATGTGTTTGACTTCGAAAAGGGTGCAACGCTCTATACAGATGGATTAGTTGATACAAATTATTAAGACAGGGGAAGTACAGCTCGTGTTGATCAATTGATTAATGTAGCTGAAAGTGTTGATAAGATGGTAGATAAAATTAGAAACGCACCTCATGTTTATCGAATATTCAATGATGAAAGTACAAAGTATCGGAAATTGGTGTTTGAGTTGCGAAAAGGTGAGTTACAGTATTTCACGTTTGTGATGGAGATCGTAAAAAAATGAGTAAAAAATATTATTTTATTGGCATCAAAGGTACTGGAATGGGACCGTTAGCACAAATTTTGCATGACCAAGGAAATGAGGTGCTTGGTTCAGATATTGATACGTATACATATACGCAAGCTCCATTAGAGGCAGCAGGTATTAAAATATTAACATTTGATGCAAGAAATATAGATGCCAATCAAGATGCTATTTTTGTGAGGGGAAACGCTTTTAATAATGATCAAATTGAAGTGGCTCGGGCATTAGAAATTGGTGTAACCATGGTTTCGTATCCAGAAGCTGTTCAAGAACAAATATCACAAACTACATCCATAGCAGTTGCAGGAGCCCACGGCAAAACGTCCACAACCGGATTACTAGCTCACGTGTTGAAGAATATTGCCCCTACCTCATATCTTATCGGAGATGGTACAGGACGAGGCGTGCCTAACTCACAATTTTTTGTTGTTGAGGCAGATGAATATCGTCGTCATTTTAAAGATTATGCCCCGGATTATGCGATTTTAACAAATATTGATTTTGATCATCCTGATTATTATACTGGCATTGAAGATGTAACGTCTGCATTTGCTGATTTTGCTAATAATGTTAAAAAGGCTATTTTTGCTTGGGGTGATGATGAGCACTTGCGTTCTTTGAAACCCTCAGCAGATGTTTACTACTATGGCGTCAATCCAGAAAGAGATGATTTTGTAGCGACTAACATTCACAAATCAACTCAGGGGTCGCATTTTGACGTTGTTTTTCGTGGTAAAGACTTAGGCGAATTTGCTGTTCCTTTATTTGGGCAACATGGTATTTTAAATGCGTTAGCAGTGATTGCTGTATCTTATATGGAAGAGGTTGACCTTGATTTAATTCGTCAATATTTGCTGACCTATCAGGGGGTTAAACGTCGTTTTAGTGAAAAGCAAATTGCTGATATTACAGTGATTGATGATTATGCTCACCATCCAACAGAAATTACAGCGACATTAGACGCGGCACGCCAAAAGTATCCCAATAAAAAAATTATTGCCATTTTCCAACCGCATACTTTTTCACGCGTAATTGCGTATAAAGACGAATTTGCTAGCAGTTTAGAAGCGGCAGATCAAGTTTATCTAGCCAATATTTTTGGCTCTGCACGAGAACAAGCCGGAACGATTACTTCCAAGGACTTAGGATCTGAAATTAGTAAGTTTGGTGGCATCATTGAAGAAAACGACATGAGTCTGTTAATGCCATATGAAAATGCTGTAATGGTCTTTATGGGCGCTGGTGACATTGAAAAATATGAATTTGCTTATGAAAAGCTACTTGGCCAATTGAGAACAGACTTGACTTAATATCTATTTAATGTGATTTCTGTTATAATTGATATAACCAGAATTGTTTAGAATACTGGAGGTAAATAGTAATGGATAATTTTAATATGAACGCCCGTCGTGATGTGACGGGTGTAGATGAGGGAATGCGCGCATTCTTTAAACAGACATATAGCTTTATGGGTATAGCAGTTTTACTTACCGCAGTGACAGGCTTTATAGTACAAAACTTTTTTTTGGAACAAGTTGCTAAGTTGCTTGTAGGTAATGTTATTGGTCTTTTGGCACTGTTGGGTATTCAGATGTTGATTATAACGATGATTGGTCGTGCAACTTTTAAAAATCCTGCTCGTGCTTTTGGCTTGTTGATGGCTTTTGCAGTGGTTGAAGGCTTGACGCTTGGTGTCTTGTTAGCTGTTTATACAGGAGCTTCTGTGGTGATGGCTTTCGTTTCTGCATCCGCGGTTTTCGGTGGAATGGCAGCTTATGGTGTTTTCACAAAACGTGATTTGACGGGACTAGGTTCGATTTTGTTTGGTCTGTTAATTGGTTTGCTGATAGCATCAATTGCTAATATGTTTTTCTATAGTGGAATCGTTTCGCTATTGCTCTCATGGGCTAGTGTCGTTGTCTTTTCCTTATTTACAGCATATGATAATCAGAACTTGAAGGTAATGTATTCACAATTTGCTGGTCAAGCAGATACAACAGGACTTGCAGTAAATGGCGCCTTGAGATTATACCTAGACTTTGTCAATATTTTCTTCGCGCTGTTACGCATCTTCGGTGTTGTTAGTGGCTCACGCGACTAATGAAGAAGACCCATATGGGTCTTTTTTTTGTGAAAAAAATTTAGTTATAAACTAGAAACAAAAATTTTAATTTTAAAAAAATAATCACGTATAATGAAATAGTTGGTAAAATATGAAAATTATTGTTGAGGAATATTATGAATTTGAATCGGAGAAAAAGCATTATTTTGGTATCAATTATCTTGGTATTACTGGCTATTGTTTTTGTGCAAGCAGCACGTTATTATCATGATACATATGTAACAGAAGTCGGCTATGCCAAAGCACCTGCACATGTTCCTAAAAAAGAAAAAACTACAGATGATAACGGGAAGGTTATTGCTCATTCACATAGTTATATATACAAATTTCACTTTGTTACCAAAAAAGGTGAAAGAAAGACACTCAATTATGAATTAAGTGGTGAAAATGTAAGGCCATTGAAAAAGAATAGTTTTGTTAAAGCCGATATTAGTGATAAACGGGTAGTAGAAGGTCCATACATCATTAGTAAGTCAACAATTCCAGATAATATTATTTATAAGCTGAAATAATACTTTTGAACACTTTCACAAATACTGACTAGTATAGTCCATTGCTTTCAAAATGTTATCGTTTTAAAATATTGTATGTGCTTTTCAACTCTACCGAAAAATGCACACTCTTGAATGTGGGACCACATGTTTACCTATTGTGTGGCTCTTTTTTATTTAGTTAAAATGACTAACGTTTGACAAATAAAATGTTTCAGGTAAAATAAATCTTATGCGCAAATTTAAGGGAGAGAGTATTTTTATGACATTTACAAGACTACTAAGGGTAGCTGGAGCAGTATTTTCACTGTTTTTCATCAGCACTTCACCTGTGCTGGCGGGGACTGTGACATCAAATGAGTATCAACAATATTATCACCATAATATTGAGCAAGGGCTTATGAATGACGTACAAAGTATTTGGCAGGATTCATCGGGATACTACCATATTTACTATTTAGCTGATTTGAATTATAAGCATGATGACGATGGCACGGAATGGTATCATGTTAAGACAAAAGATTTCGTACATTACGAGAAACTAGGTATCGCTATTCCAAAGTTTCAGAATAAATGGGAAGCAGTTGCGACTGGATCAGTAATTAAAAACACGAATAAGTTCTTTTCTGATTTGCCAAAAAAAGCAATCATCGCTTATTTCACTAGTTATACACCAACGGGACAAAAACAATATGTGGCTTATTCTATCGATAATGGTGTGACCTATCAACCTTATTCTGACGGAGCTATTATGTCTGCATCATCTGCAAAAGCTCACTTTAGAGATCCATACGTCTTTTTCAATAAAGAAACGAAAAAAATGACGATGTATCTTGCTGAAGACGATAAAATTGGTGTTTATACTAGTGGCGATGGTAAAAACTTCAACTATGTAGGTGCTACACCATTGAACAGCGGTGCTTTAAATGGTAAGGATCTGGGATTGATTGAATGCCCAAATCTAAAAACAATGTGTGATACAACTACGGGGACAACTAAAACGGTGATGTTTTTCGGTGCTAATGGCTACAATTACGGTCAGACCAGTGGTTCTTATTATATGGTTGGGCACCTTGATGATAATGGTGTATTTGTTGCTGAACAGCAACCAAAGCGTGTTGATGATGGTTCAGATTATTATGCTAGTAACTATTTTCAAACATCGGATAACACGAATATATTGTCAATTGGTTGGTTAGGTAATTGGGGGTATTCATGTAAAAAAATAGTTGATGCGAATAATGAACAATCATATAAGTTGGGATCATTATCGTTAGCGCACCAATTGAATTTAACCAAAGTTAATGGTGAGTACACAATGGCATCTTCACTGGTTAAGCCCTATGATAGTTTGACAAAAACAGTTAAAGATACGATTAATACAAGTCAATTATCTAAAGATAACGATGGCTATTATCAACTATTGGATACCCAACGCTGGACAAGTCAAAACTTCTATTTACAAATGACAAATAAAAAGAAGGAAACTGTCTGTGGAAACATTCATTTGTCATTCAAGCAAAAGGATTCAACCGTTGACTTAAATTATAATGCAGATACCGGATATTACACGGTATCACGACAAACAAAAAATATCGCTGATAGTGATGCAAATACTGAATATAATAAAAAATTTGTCGAACAAAGCGGTGTCGTTAATCCAAATGTCTTCAAGCTACATGTATACACGGATAAAACAAGTGTTGAGTTTGAATTTGAAAATAGCGGACGTACTTATTCATTATTAAAGTATTCGACAGAAGAAAATTTATTATTTAATATTGAAACTGACAGTGAGAACGACTTGTTTTATTCGATGAGCAATATTGATAATAAATAATCTTTGCTAATTAGCAGCATTTTTAACTAAATAAAAAAGCACGTAGAACTTTTAGCTGGTGAATTTGGCTAAAAGTTTTTTATCTTTTTGACTAGTAACAACATAAAATACGTGCAAAAACTGGTTCATAAGAAATTACTATACTTAAGTGATATATCAACGTGTGTTACACTTAATATAGATAAATATAAGATGGGACATTAAGATGACCAATAAAAAACTATTACTTGTTGATGGTAATTCGCTGGCTTTTAGAGCTTTTTATGCGATGTACAATCAGTTAGATCGTATGATCTCGCATGAAGGATTGCATACAAATGCATTAGTGGCTTTTAATAACTTTTTAGATAAAATTGTAGATCCAATGGCTCCAGATTTAGCATTAGTGGCTTGGGATGCTGGTTCTGGAAAAGAAACGCATCGTGGGAAGTTATTTCCTGAATATAAGGATGGCCGTTCTAAAGTACCAGAGGAATTTAAAGAACAGTTTCCATATTTACGTGAAATGGTTATGTTGCATGGATTGCGGAATTATGAACAGGCTGGATTAGAAGCTGACGATATCATTGGAACTTATTCACGTATGGGTGAAGCAGCAGGATATTCTGTCATTATTGTAACTGGCGATCAAGATTTGACGCAATTAGCCACGGAAAACGTTACTGTAAACGTGACTAAAAAAGGTGTAACAGATATTGAAAGCTATACACCAGCTTATATAAAAGAAAAATTTGGGCTTACACCGGCTCAAATCATTGATAAGAAGGCGTTGACGGGCGATACATCTGATAATTACCCTGGTGTTACAAAGGTCGGTGAAAAGACAGCATTAAAACTTCTTGCCGAATATAATAACATTGATAATTTGTATGATAATATCGATAAACTGAAGCAGTCAAAAATGAAGGACAATTTGATCAATGATCGTGAATTAGCCTTCCAAGCACGTGAATTAGCTACAATTTTAACTGATGCTAACTTACCTTTACCGCTTGAAGAAATGGAATATAGAGGTGTCGATTTTGAGAAGATTATTCCATTCTATGAAAATTTGGATTTCAAACAACATTTAGCGAAAATAAAAGCATTACGTAAATCTGGGCAGCTTGAGAATACAAAAGAATTTGACAATGGTATAAATTTTGTCGAATTAAAAGAAAATAATTTAAGAGCAATTGCGATGCTAGGTGATAAGATATCAGTTCATATTGAATTTGTGGGTGATAATTATCACGAGGGTGAAATGATTGGTTTCGCTATTGGTAATCCAGAAGTTGGCTACTATGCTAGTCGTGACATCTCCTTGTTACAAACTGAAGAGTTGAAGTCGGTGATTGAGAATGAGCAGATTTTAAAAAATGTTTTTAATGTTAAAGCACAGCTTGTATTATTTAAGCGACTTGGTTTGGCACTTAAGGGCGTGAATTTTGATTTTATACTGGTTGCATATTTGCTTGATACGGTAGCTAATGATAATGTTTTGTCCACTTTGGCACAGCGTTTTGATGTTTATTTGGCACCTGATGAAGATATTTATGGTAAAGGCGCCAAATTCACTGTGCCAACCGATACCAATCTTTTATTGTCGCACGTTGCTCATAAAGCGGATGGACTTTTCAAATTAGAAAAACCAGCGTTCACAGAATTAAAGCAACACGAACAAACGCACCTATATACGGACATTGAGCTACCATTAGCGTTTGTTTTAGCTGATATGGAATATCAAGGGATTAAGGTCAATCCTGAATACTTACGAAATAAAGGCAAAGATTTATCCGAACGAATAGCTGATATTCAATCAGCCATCTATATTGAAGCTGGTGAAGAGTTTAATCTAAACTCACCAAAACAATTAGGGGTATTGTTGTTTGAAAAAATGGGTTTGCCTGTAATTAAAAAAACAAAGACAGGCTACTCAACGGCTGTGGATGTTTTAGAAAAACTAGCACCACAAGCGCCTATAGTTGACCATATTTTGCAGTATCGTCAGCTAGCGAAACTAAAATCAACTTACATTGACGGCCTGCTTTCAGTTATATATCCTAAGGACAGCAAGATTCACACACGATTTTTGCAGACTTTGACACAAACTGGTCGATTGTCATCAGTTGATCCTAATTTGCAGAATATTCCAATGCGTTCAGAAGAAGGGCGCTTAATCCGAACAGCATTTGTTCCTAGTCATCCGAATTGGCAAATATTTGGTGCCGATTATTCTCAAATTGAATTACGTGTTTTGGCCCATGTTACGGGTGATAAAAACATGCAAAAAGCCTTTCTAAATGGCGAAGATATCCATGCCGAAACAGCTCGAGCTGTCTTTGGCTTAGCCGATGATGCAGTAGTTGATCCACTTAAGCGTCGTACGGCTAAAGCTGTGAATTTTGGTATTGTGTATGGTATTTCGGATTATGGATTGGCTAATAATTTGGGGATTTCACGTGCCGAGGCGAAACGTTTTATTGATACTTATTTCCAAGAGTTCCCTCAAATTCATGAATGGATGAATACAATTAAGACTTTTGCACATGAACATGGTTATGTAGAAACAATTGCCCATAGGCGACGTTATTTGCCAGATATTCAAGCAAAGAACTTTAATTTAAGGTCATTCGCTGAACGCACTGCGATGAACTCGCCCATCCAAGGTTCAGCAGCAGATATTATCAAAATTGCGATGATAAAGGTTAACGAGGCTTTACGAGAGAATAATTTACAGGCGAGAATGTTGCTTCAAGTACACGATGAATTGATTTTTGAAACCCCCGTAGACGAAATTGATGAATTGACCGAAGTTGTTACGAATGTTATGGATTCAGCCGTTGCATTAGATGTACCATTGAAAGTTGATGCACATCATGGTGACACTTGGTACGATGCAAAGTAGGGATCACAAGAATTCAGGTGAGGACGGATTATTATGATGATAAAATTGCCTTCAGTATTAGCAGTGGCGTCTAGTGGCGACATGACAGTATGGCAGATCATGCAAAAAATAGGGATATATGTTGCAGTTTTTGTGATGATCTTTTTGTTAGTTGCTGCTAGTCAACTCGTAATTTCTAGACTGCGTCATAAGAAGTTTAGTCATCATCATTTGTTTTATGATGCACTGTTTGTTACAAGTTTCATCTCGTTGCTTGTCCTTGGAGGTTCTTACTTATACCAAAAAAATGTGGCGGGTATCAAAACAGTTATTTTGAAACCAATTCATGAACAAGAACGCAAAACGGCTAATAAAAAAGCATCAGAGGATACAACTTCGCGCGCCCTGATTCGAAAAATGGTTATGCGAAATGCAACAAAAAATTTTGAGAAACAAGGATTTGTATCAATTCCAAGTACAAATATTTTATTGCCAATTTATAATGATGCCTATAGTGATGAAGGACTGAACCTTGGTGCAAATTACGCGAATAAATCTGAAAAAGATCCGGAGGGGAAACAAAAGCCAGTTATGGGACAAGGAAACTATGGGTTGGCAGCCCACAATTTTAATGATGGTCAGACTGGATTTAGCGCGTTGCAACAGACAACCAATAATGATTCACCGTATTTGCAAGATGGCAAGGTGAAGGGTTCATCATGGTTAAACGGGAAAAGCGTTTTGTTGGCTAATAGCAAGGGGATTTACCGATACGAAATTACTAGCCAAAATACAGTTGCATCAACAGAGGTATCAGTGTTAAACCCAACTAAGAAAGCACAGTTAACAATTATTAGTTGCCTTTTCCCATCAACGGCATATCGAATTATTACACATGCTGAATTGAAAAAAACATATACGTGGCGTAATGCACCCGAAAAATTGGTTAGTGAATTTAATTTGAAAGTACGCAATACTAATGCCCGTGTGAGTTGGTGGAATCCAGGAATAGAAGAAGGCGCCAATGGTGATGCTGGTGGAACAAAATAAATTGAATTGACTGAATAAAAATGGTTTCAGATAATGAAACCATTTTTTGATAAATAAAATTCATTACCATTTATTTATACAGTGAACAGCGCTATAATAAGCGAAAGCATAAAAATAGTGTCAAAAATTTTTCTTTATATAGGAATAAAAATGATAGATAAACAAAAACGTAAGGATACTTCACTAATATTTAAGCGACAATTTTTCGATGTGAAAGCACAAGAATATTTGCCCATTTCTGCTGATGAATTATTATCTCAGCACTTGCTAATTACTGGTGTTACTGGTAGCGGAAAGTCTTCGACTGCGCTAACAATTATAGAAGAACTCAAAAAGAACCAGCAGAATGTCATTGTATTAGATCCAACAGGTGAATTCCGTACAATACCAAATGTACAGCGTATTGTGTTGGGGGATGATGGTTTCTTTGATGTTACTCACTTAACGAGTGATCAAATTGCTCATCTATTAAATATTACAGATAAATCACTGCTAGCCAATTTACCCGCTGCAATTGAAAGTTTGCAAATACAAAACAATGTTGTAGCGAAACCAGGAATCTATAAAAAGATCAATAGAAGCCAAATTGAACATGATAACCTAGTGGAACAACTTAAAATTAAGGATAAATACTTTGATTTAAGCTTGCTGGCTAATCAGTTGCAAGAAGAATATATTACGCCTTATGTTGATGAGCGTGCTGATTTTTCATTATTAGGACAAATTTATGATAAGGAAGCCATTGCCAAAGCATGGTCAAGTCTTGCTCAATTAAAACAAACCTTAAAAAATAAACAAATACGTACTTTATTGTTAAGATCAACGAAACAAGAAATTGTGCACTATGATGTCGATTATTTACTGCGATTGTTTATAACACGTCGGGCGACGAAACAGAGTTTGATCATCGATTTATCTTTGTTTAGTCACGAACAAAAATTAAATCAAGTACTTGTTGAAATTCTGACTCTGCAGATGATGAGCATAGCAAAACTTAATGGACTAAGTTTTCCTGTAACAATCTTTATTGATGAAGCACATCGATACTTGTCTAATGATGGTCATGGCAATTACGGCATCTTTTCGTTAATTCGTGAGGGACGAAAACTAGGATTGGATTTGATGCTGAGTACACAAAGCCCATTAGATGTTCCTGTTGAGTTACTCGGGCAATTTGGTAGCTTTATCGTGCAGCGATTAAACACACGAAATGAAATGAAAAACTTATTAATCATCAAAGAGGACCTAATTGACCAAGTAGCACATTTAGCAACTGGGGAGGCGCTTTTAAAAACAATTGGTCGCCAGGAGTTGAAAAAGGTCAAAGTGGAACTGAGTACAATTAGCCATCAAACCGAAAATATTCCATTTGGTCTATAACTAAACTTAATGTTAGAAAACCTGACACATAATTTGCAAAGGTTATTAATTTCGTTTAGAATAAAAGTATCTTAAGCGGAGGTATTGTGATGAGCGAACGCGAATTGAGACGTAATTTATCAATTTTACCAATTGGTACTGTACGCGAGCTCACGTTATTGACTGATCGTCAGATTAGATACTATGAACAACAGAAATTAATTGCGCCGGGTCGCGGCAAAGGTGGCCAGAGACGTTTTTCATTAAATGATGTTGATCGTTTGCTCGAAATTCGTGATTTCTTGGATGCTGGAGACTCTATCAAGGATATTCAAGAAATTTTTGCCAAGCAACGCCGTAAAGCACAAGAAAAACAAGATTCAGAAGCAGCACTACGCCGTTCACTACAAAAAGAATTCGCCCAACTTGGACGATTCGGGGCTCATTAAGAAAGGACAATCATGGCTCGCAAAACTTTTACCAAAGAAGAAATTAAGCAAATCGTGGCAGACGAAAACGTGGAGTTTATCCGCGTAACATTTACAGACGTCTTGGGCGCTATTAAAAATGTCGAAGTGCCCACATCACAGTTAGATAAAGTGTTAGATAATGATTTGATGTTTGACGGTTCATCTATCGAAGGATTTGTGCGTATTAATGAATCAGATATGTATCTATATCCTGATTTGTCCACATTCATGATTTTCCCATGGGCGACTGACGGACACGGCGGTAAGGTGGCACGATTAATTGCTGATATTTATACAGCGGATCGTGAACCATTTGCTGGCGACCCTCGTCACGCACTACGTACTGTGTTAACAGAAGCACGTGAAGCTGGATTTACTTCATTTAATGTTGGTACTGAGCCTGAATTCTTTTTGTTCAAGCTTGATGAAAAAGGAAACCCAACCACTGAATTGAATGATAAGGGTGGCTACTTTGATTTGGCACCTTTGGATATGGGTGAAAATGTTCGTCGTGAAATCGTCTTGACATTGGAAAAGATGGGCTTTGAAATCGAAGCAGCTCACCACGAAGTTGCTGAAGGTCAACACGAAGTTGATTTTAAGTATGCATCAGCATTGGAAGCGGCAGATAACATTCAGACATTTAAGCTCGTTGTTAAAACAATTGCGCGTAAGAATGGTTACTTTGCAACATTCATGCCAAAACCAGTTGCTGGCATTAATGGTTCAGGTATGCACACAAACATGTCTTTGTTTACTAAAGAAGGCAATGCATTTGAAGATGTTTCTGATGAAATGGGACTTTCAAAAGCAGCTTATAACTTCTTGGGTGGTGTTTTGGAACACGCTACAGCCTTTACAGCTTTGGCAAATCCAACTGTTAACTCATATAAGCGTTTGACGCCTGGCTTTGAAGCACCAGTTTATGTTGCTTGGTCAGCTTCAAACCGTTCACCAATGGTACGTGTTCCAGCATCACGTGGGCAATCAACACGTTTGGAACTGCGTTCAGTAGATCCAACGGCCAACCCTTACACATCTCTTGCAGCAATTCTTGCTTCAGGATTAGATGGTATTAAGCGTGAGTTGGAACCATTGGCTTCAGTTGATAAAAACATTTATTTGATGGATGAAATTGAACGTGAGCGTGCCGGTATTACGGATTTGCCAGACACATTGTTGGCGGCAGTTCGTGAACTTGCAGCTGATGACGTTGTCCGTGCAGCGATTGGTGAACATATTGCTGACAAATTTATTGAAGCAAAGAAGATTGAATATACATCATATCGTCAGTATGTTTCTCAATGGGAAACAGATTCATATTTAGAAAAGTATTAATTTCGTAGAAGCAGAAATGCTTCTTTTTTATTGCTCAAAATTTTAGACGAACGTTCAGTTTTAATGTTTTTGTAAACGCATACATCGCTAACGTTCGGATAAAAACAAATAAATGTCAAAAACGTTCGTTATATACGAACTCTTTTTTAATTATTGTGAATTTTCTTATTTTAAAACGAACACAAATGTATAAAAATCTGTTAAATTGTAATTGTAAACGAACGATAACCTTGCAAATCACAAAAATTGTACATATTGGAGAAAAATATGCCTCAAGTTGCAGTTGTCATGGGATCAACTAGTGATTGGTCCAGCATGAAAAAAACTACAGAAATTTTGGATATATTAGGTGTTACTTACGAAAAACACGTCATTTCAGCGCATCGCATGCCTCAAGAATTACAAGCATTTGGCACACAAGCAAGAGACAATAAGCTTCAAGTAATTATTGCTGGTGCCGGCGGCGCGGCTCATTTGCCTGGTATGCTGGCAGCTAATACAACGCTACCAGTCATCGGCGTGCCGATGCAATCACGGGCACTAAATGGACTGGATTCTTTACTCTCTATTGTTCAAATGCCAGCAGGGGTCCCCGTTGCTACAGTTGCAATAGGTGATGCAGGTGCAAAAAATGCGGCAATTCTAGCTGCACAAATTATTGCTTTAAATGATAATGACGTATTGCAGGCCTTGAATGAATATCGAGAACGCCAAACAAAGACTTCTATTGAAAGCGAGGCAGAATTGATATGACAGGAGTAATTTTACCGCCGGCAACGATTGGTATTATTGGCGGTGGCCAACTTGGTCAAATGATGGCTCTTTCTGCAAAAGAAATGGGGTACCGTGTTGGAATTTTGGATCCCACGAAAGGCTCTCCAGCTGGGCAAGTATCAGATTTTCAGATAGTTGCTGATTATGATGATGTCGAAGCATTAAATGAATTATCACGACGAAGTGAAGTGTTAACATATGAATTTGAAAATGTTGATCGAGATGCATTGAATGAGCAAAGCGATGCAGAATTGCCGCAAGGTACAGAACTACTAAGAATTACAAGCGATCGCATTACTGAAAAAAAGTTTATTCGGGATGATGCTAAAGTACCAGTCACAAATTTCATTGAAGTAAATTCACCCGAAGATTTACGAAAGGTAACTTTACCAGCTATCTTAAAAACAGTGAGTGGAGGATATGATGGCCATGGTCAGTGGTCAATTAATACAGTGCAAGATATTGTTAATCTTGAAAAAGATTTTCCAGATATGCAATTAATTTTAGAACAAGTTGTGAATTTTAAACAAGAGCTAAGTATTATGGTTTCACGTTCCCAAGATGGGCAAATTGTGACCTGGCCGATTGTCGAAAATGTTCATGAAAATCACATTTTAAAAACGACAACAGCACCTGCTGACATCTCATTGACACTCAAGAATAAAATTGAAGCAATTGCTGAGAATATCGCTGAGTCACTTAAATTGCGTGGCGTACTTGGTATTGAGTTATTTGTCGCTGACGAGGAAGTATGGGTTAACGAATTAGCACCGCGACCACATAATTCTGGACATTATAGTATTGAAGCGACAAATGTATCACAGTTTGAAGGACATATTAGAAGTATTGTCGGTCTACCTATACCAAAAATTGAGTTGCAAAGCCCTGCTACAATGTTGAATTTGTTGGGCGATGAGTTAACACAAGCTAGAGAAGATTTAATTCATCATCCTGAGTGGCATTTTCACGATTATGGTAAATTGGCTGTTAAACCTAATCGTAAAATGGGTCATATTACGGTACTAGGAACAGAAAATGGTCGAAAATTAAAAGAATGGGGTGACTTGCATGAGCAGCGCAACTGAATACGAAGACAAAACAGTGACTCGCGGAGAACTGAAATATCAAGGTAAGGCGAAACAAGTTTATTTCACAGATAATCCTACAATTTTGTGGGTTCATTATATGGATCAAGCAACAGCTTTAAATGGTAAGGTACATGAAAATATACCAGAAAAAGGCCAATTGAATAGTGCAATTTCGCATATATTATTTGAACATTTAACACGTCAGGGCATTGAAAATCATTATCTTTCTTCGGTTTCTGAAACAGACGAACTGGACTTAGCCCTTGATATTTTGCCCATTGAAGTGGTTACGCGAAACTACGCATCAGGGCATTTTGTAAGTAAATTTAACGCAACGCCAATGCAAAAATTAACACCAGTTGTTCAAGAATTTTACTATAAATCAGACGAGCTGGATGATCCCTTCATGAATGATTCTCAAATTTTAGCTCTTGGTTTTGCCACATTATCTGAACTCACAAAATTACGTGCATATGCCCAAGAAGTTAATCAAGCGCTCACAGAAATATTTGATGAAATTAATATTAACTTAGTCGACTTTAAATTAGAATATGGTCGTGATAGTGAGGGAAAGTTAATCTTGGCTGATGAATTGTCACCAGATAATATGCGTTTGGTCGACCAAAAAACAGGTAAGTCACTTGATAAGGATGTATTTCGAAAACATGCTGGTGATGTTACTGTTGGTTATCGTGATGTTCTATCACGTTTAGAAAATTTGGAGAAATAATATGTACTTAGCAAAAATATATGTCACATACAAGCCATCAATCCTTGATCCACAAGGTGAAGTGATTAAAGCTGCGTTAAATCGTATGGATTATAGCGGAATCGAGCAAGTATCACAAGGAAAATATTTTGAAATTAAGCTGAAAGCGACCGATGTTGATGCTGCTACTTCAGAAGTTGAAAGTTTCACTGATGCCCTATTAATCAATCAAAATACCGAAACCTACCGCTTTGATTTATCTTTGGTAGATGAGGACGAGGTACTATCATGAAAGCTGCGGTTATTAGTTTTCCAGGATCAAATTGCGATTTTGACATGTTACATGCATTGCAAGAATTTGGTGTTGATGCAGAAATTGTTTCTGCAAAACATAATAATTTGAAAGCATATGATGCAATCTTTTTACCAGGTGGTTTTTCATACGGAGATTATTTGCGTACAGGAGCGATTGCCCGTTTTTCACCAATCATGAGTGCTGTGACACAGGCGGCTAATGATGGCAAGCTTATTGTTGGCATTTGTAATGGATTTCAAATTTTGACAGAAGCTGGTTTGCTACCTGGACAACTATTAACAAATAAAAAACCAGGATTTATTTGCGATGAAATAGCACTTTCAATTGCAAATCCAAACACTGCTTATACAAATGCTTATGATTCTGAAGAAATAATTAATATTCCTGTGGCACATGCAGAAGGAAATTATTATGCCGATGCAGAAACATTGACGAAACTTGAAGAGGATAATCTGATTGTTTTCCGATATGTGGATAATCCCAATGGATCAGCACATGATATAGCGGGGATTATGAATGAAAATGGTAACGTCTTTGGTATGATGCCACACCCAGAGCGTGCAGTTGATGCAGTGACTGGTAACGAAGATGGTAAGAACTTTTTCAAAAGTATTTTGAGCGGCATTCTAGCAGGAGCCTAATATAATGACAACAAATGAATTATCACCCGAAGAAGTACGTGACAGTAAAATTTATATAGAGTGGGGGCTTACAGAACAAGAATATGATTTGATTGTTAAGGAGTTAAAGCGTCTACCTAATTTTACTGAAACAGGCATTTTTTCAGGAATGTGGTCGGAACACGTTTCTTATAAGAAATCAAAGCCAATTTTGCGCAAATTCTGGTCATCCAACGAACGGGTTTTACAGGGACCAGGTGAAGGTGCTGGAATTTTAGACATTGGTGACAATCAAGCAGTTGTTTTTAAGGCTGAAAGTCATAATCATCCTTCATTTGTTGAACCGTATGAGGGGGCAGCAACCGGAGTTGGCGGTATCTTACGTGATATTTTTTCAATGGGTGCCCAACCTATTGCTGTACTGGATTCGCTACGTTTTGGTGAATTGGACAATGCGCATACAAAACATATTGTTGACGGTGTCATAGCAGGAATTGCGGGATACGGTAATGCGATTGGTATTCCCACAGTGGGAGGCGAAATTGGTTTCGATGGCGTTTACGCTGGCAATCCATTGGTAAATGTTATGGCTGTTGGCTTGATGGACCAAAATGCTATGCAAGTTGGACAAGCTAAAGGCATAGGAAATTCAATTATCTATGTTGGTGCTAAAACTGGTCGTGATGGTATTAATGGCGCTTCATTTGCCTCTGCTGAGTTTTCAAGTGCAGAAAAATCTGATCGTTCGGCTGTTCAAGTTGGCGATCCATTCTTGGAAAAGTTGGTGATGGACGCAACGCTCCAAGCAATTCGTGAACATTCTGATATTATTGTTGGCATTCAAGATATGGGTGCAGCTGGACTCCTATCTTCGAGTTCTGAAATGGCTGCTAAAGCAGGCATGGGTATTCACTTGAACTTGGATATGGTCCCTCAACGTGAAACAGGAATGACGCCATATGAACTAATGTTGTCAGAGTCGCAAGAACGCATGGTGCTGGTTGTTAAAAAGGGTGAAGAACAAGCTATTATTGATTTGTTCCAATCGGCTGATTTAGATGCTGTAATCATTGGTCAAGTTACCGATGATGGTCGTTATCGATTAAACTTCAAAAATGAAGTTGTTGCAGATGTGCCTGTTGATTTCTTAACGCATGCGCCAAAGCAAGACTTACCAATGATTGAACCGGCAAGATTGGCGAACTTTACAGATGAACAATTTGAGCCAGACATGGGTAACGTCAAAGAAACAATATTAACATTACTCGCACAACCAACAATTGCTTCTAAAGCATCGTTGTTCCGACACTTTGATTCTCAAGTGCGCGCTGATACGGCTATTAAGCCTGGTGGAGATGCGGCGTTGATTCGTATTCGTGATACGCAAAAGGCATTAGCGATGACAACAGATGTCAATGCTCGTTATTTATATCTCAATCCACGTGTGGGTGCCAAAATGGCAGTTGCTGAAGCGGCTAGAAACATTGTATCCACAGGGGCAAAGCCAATTGGCATCACAGATGGCTTGAACTTTGGTTCACCGGATAATCCAGAAGTTTATTATGAGTTGGATCAAGCTGTTGCTGGGATTAATGACGTGGCTAAACAGCTTGACACACCAATTATTTCTGGAAACGTGTCTCTTTACAACGAAACAGATGGGCAAGCAATTTATCCCACACCAATGATTGGCATGGTTGGTTTGCTTGAAGATATCACAAAAGCAACACGAACGGCATTTCAAAAAGCAGGCGATAACATTTATCTTGTAGGGCGAACGAAAGATAGCTTTAACGGTTCAGAAATTCAAAAGATGCAAACAGGACATATTGCCGGTCAATTATTTGATTTTAATGATGAGGACGAGTTAGCAGCGCAACAGGTCATTCTAGATGTCACTGATCAACGTCTGCTTAATAGTGCGCATGATTTATCTGAAGGTGGATTAATCGTTGGTCTTCTTGAGAGCGCCTTTGCTGGAAATCTTGGTTTTGATATCTCGGTAGACTTAGCCGATAAGTATTTATTTTCGGAAACACCAAGTCGTTTTGTAGTCAGTGTGTCACCTGAAAATAGGACAACATTTGAATCACTAGCCGGTGACCGAGTAATAAAATTAGGTGTGGTTACAGCAGATGATACGATTAATATTACAACGACAACAAGCGATATTCAATTGTCATTAATCGAAACGAAGAAAATCTACCAGGAGAGTATCGCATGGAAACTAAATGCGGAGTAACGATGATGAACGAACAAAAAAATGAAACATCACGTCTTAATGTGCGTAGTTTGAATGAAGAATGTGGCATTTTTGGCGTCTGGGGTCGATCCGATGCGGCGCAATTAACATACTATGGACTACATGCATTACAACATCGTGGTCAAGAGGGTGCTGGTATTGTTGCTAACAATAATGGTCATTTGTGGCAAGAACGTGGTTTAGGTCTACTGAGTGATGTTTTTCGAGATACATCTCGCATTGAAGCATTAGCTGGGAAAAGTGCTATTGGTCATGTGCGTTATGCCACAGCTGGATCTAATGGTTTAGAAAACATCCAACCTTTGATGGTGAATTTTCATGACATGCAAATCTCATTAGCGCACAATGGTAATTTGACAAATGCCCTTACATTACGTGAAAATTTGGAAGAAGAAGGGGCCATTTTTCAATCATCTTCTGATTCTGAAATTTTATTGCATTTAATTCGCCGATCTAAAGCAGACAAATTTATTGATAAACTAAAAGAAGCTTTAAACATTGTACATGGTGGATTTGCGTTCTTGCTATTGACGCCACATGGAATGTTTGCTGCGTTGGATCCACACGCGTTTCGACCTTTTGTCATTGGTCAAATGCCGGATGGTCACTACATTGTTACATCTGAAACAGCTGCTATTGAAGTTGTTGGTGCCAAGTTCGTACGCGATGTACAACCTGGCGAACTAATCGCGATTGACGACAATGGTTTAACCATCGATACATATACTGATAAAACCACTTTAAATATTGACTCGATGGAATATATCTATTTTGCTCGCCCTGATTCAATGATTTATGGTGTGAATGTACACAAGGCACGTAAGCGGATGGGGGCAGCTTTAGCAGCAGAACAGCCGGTTCCGGAAGCAGACATTGTTGTTGGCATTCCGAACTCTAGTTTGAGTGCAGCCGCTGGGTTTGCTGAAGCCAGTGGTTTACCAAATGAGATGGGGTTAGTAAAAAATCAATACATTGCGCGTACATTTATTGAACCAACACAAGATAAAAGAGAACGAGCCGTTCGTATGAAATTAAGCGCTGTCCGTGACGTTGTTGTTGATAAAAATGTCGTTTTGATAGATGACTCAATTGTTCGTGGAACAACCTCTATGTTCATCGTGCGAATGCTGAAAGAAGCTGGTGCTAAATCAGTTCATGTAAGAATTGCGAGTCCTATATTTAAATTTCCGTCATTTTATGGCATTGATATGCAAACAACAGAAGAACTGATGGGCGCAAATCATTCATTGCTTGAAATGACAAAAATGATTGAAGCTGATTCACTTGGATTTTTGTCAGTTGATGCACTGGTTAAGGCAATTGACTTACCATATGATGGAGAAGGAACTGGGCTAACGACCGCTTACTTTGATGGGCATTATCCAAGTCCAATTTATGATTATAAAGCCAGTTTAGACCGATTTGTTCGTTCTGGAGAAGTTGATTTCGTTCCTGAACCAGTAACCACTTATCATCCCCGTCAAGTGGCTTCATTGCGACATCAGGAGCTTTTGTCAGATGGCACTATCCATTTAGATTCACAAACAATTCAGGGGGTGGAAATATGAGTGAGAAAAATGCGTATCAGAAAGCTGGCGTCGATATCAAGGCTGGAGAACGTGCTGTTGATTTAATGAAAGATGCAGTTGCAGATACATATAATGACCAAGTGCTTGACGGTATTGGTGGTTTTGGCGCTGCATTTGCTTTAGGAAAAGGATACACTGATCCGGTTTTGATTTCAGGCGCTGATGGGGTAGGAACAAAACTACTGTTGGCTATCGCTGCGGATAAACATGATACAATTGGACAAGATTTAGTAGCGATGGTGGCTAATGATATCTTAGCTCAGGGCGCAAAGCCAGCTTTCTTACTGGATTATTTAGCTGTGGACAAGATGAGACCAGAAGTTGTTGCTGAAATTGTCACTGGCATTGCCAAAGCCGCCAAAGCATCAAATATGTCTCTAATTGGTGGTGAAAGTGCTGAACTACCAGGATTGTACGCGGAAAAACATTATGACTTAGCAGCTTTTGCTGTTGGTATTGCAGAGCGGCAACAATTATTGTCTGCAAAAAATGTCTCTGAAGGAGATGTTTTGATTGGTTTGCCATCTTCTGGAATTCACTCTAACGGCTATTCGCTAGTACGTCAGGTTTTTGGTGTTCAGTCGGATGACGACTTTAATCAATTATCTCCTGAGACAAAGGCAACCTTACTGACTCCAACAGCTTTATATGCTCAATCTGTTTGGCCGGTTGTTGCAGCCAACCTTGTGCAGTCCATGGCGCATATTACTGGTGGAGGAATCATAGAGAACTTACCTCGAGCATTGCCCGATAATGTTTCTGCTGAAATAAGCTGGGGTTCATGGCCAATTTTGCCTATTTTCCACGAACTACAAGCTAAAGGACATTTATCTTTAGAAGATATGCTATTGACGTTCAATAATGGATTAGGTATGATTCTGATTGTAAAGCCACAACAATTAGCAGATGCAATGACCTTATTAACTCATCAAAATCAAACAGCCTACGTGCTTGGTAAAATAACGCCTGCTCAGAACGATCGAGTTGTCTTTACAGGTAATGAACCATGGTGAGAAAAGTAAAGTTAGCAGTTTTTGCGTCTGGTACGGGGACCAACTTTCAAGCATTAAATGATGCTATTTTACAACGAAATCTGAATGCTGAAATCGTACGTTTGATTGTTGATAAATCAACTGCTGGTGCCCTGAATTTAGCAAAATTATTCGGTATTCCTGCTACAGCAATCAAATATTCTAATTATGAAACGAAGATCGAAGCGGAACAGGTCATTATTAATCAACTTAAAACAGATCAAGTTGATGGTATTTTATTGGCTGGTTATATGCGTATTTTGACGCCAAAGTTAATCGATGCCTATTCAGGGAAGATTATTAACCTCCATCCGGCCATGCTGCCTAAATTCCCGGGACGACACAGCATCCTAGATGCCTTTGAAGCCGGTGTTTCAGAGACCGGTGTAACCGTTCATTTTGTGGATAATGGCATTGATACCGGTGAGATAATTGCTCAAGAAGCTGTCCCAATTTTGGTGAATGATACCATTGATTTACTTGAGACACGTATTCATAATGTTGAACATGTGCTGTATCCCAACACACTTGCAAAGTTAATAGATGAAGGAGTATTTTTAAAATGACACGAGCATTACTTAGCGTTTCTGATAAAAGTGGTTTAATCCCTTTTGCCAAAAATTTAGTTGAATTAGGTTATGAATTGGTATCTACTGGCGGTACTCATAAAGTGTTGATCGATGCCGGTTTAGATGTTATTTCAATTGATGAAGTAACTGATTTTCCAGAAATGTTGGATGGCCGTGTAAAAACTTTACATCCTCGTGTCCATGCTGGTTTACTTGCTCGTCGTGACTTACCAGAGCACATGGCTAAATTAGCAGAATTTGATATCACACCGATTGATATGGTAGTTGTTAATTTATATCCCTTCAAATCAACCATCCAAAAAGAAGGTGTTACTGAGGCGGAAGCAATTGAAAACATTGATATTGGTGGACCCTCAATGTTACGTTCTGCAGCTAAAAATTTTGCATCAGTTTTGCCAATTGTGGATCCAAAAGATTATGATGTTGTTGTCAATAAGCTAAAAGCTGGTGAAGTGGATCGTGAATATCGTAAGTCATTAGCCGCAAAAGTGTTTCAACATACTGCCAGTTATGATGCCTTGATTGCCAATTATTTGACGGAAACATCATTTCCTGAAAATCTAACATTAGCTTACGAAAAATTTGATGATATGCGTTACGGGGAAAATCCACATCAACCAGCTGCTGCCTATAAGACAGCCTTACCTGAAGCCTATTCGGTTCTGAATGCTGATATTTTACACGGCAAACAATTGTCATATAACAATATTCGTGACGCTGATGCAGCCCTTAGAATAATTGCTGAATATGAAGAAACGACAGTTGTTACAGTTAAGCACATGAATCCAGCTGGAATAGGGCAGGGACAAACTTTGGAAGCTGCTTGGGATCAAGCCTTTGCTGCTGACGATATTTCAATTTTTGGTGGTATTGTAGCGCTTAATCGTGAAGTTGACGCAGCAACTGCCGAAAAGATGCATGATATTTTCCTTGAAATTATTATTGCACCAAGCTTCACACCGGAAGCATATGAAATTTTAGCAGCTAAAAAAAATCTTCGTTTGCTGACATTACCATTTACAACAAGTATTCCACAAAAATTGGAAGTCACTTCCGTATTAGGTGGGGTGGTTGTACAAGAGCGTGATTTGGTTGGTGAGTCTGAAAATAATTTTACCGTGGTTTCAAAAGCACAGCCTACTAAAGAACAGTTACAGGCAATGGTTTTTGCTCAAAAAGTAGTGAAACATGTGAAGTCAAATGCTATTGTTGTCGCTCGTAATGGTCAAACATTAGGCATCGGTGCAGGACAGCCGAATCGTATTGATTCAGTTGTTTACTCAATCCAAAAGGCAGAAAAAAAGCCAGGGTTTGATGAAGCAGTATTAGCTTCAGATGCATTTTTCCCAATGGATGATTCTGTTCAGTATGCAGCAGAACATGGTATTAAAGCGATTGTTGAGCCTGGTGGATCTATAAAAGACAAGGATTCGATTGCCAAGGCTGATGAATTGGGCGTTGTCTTAATCTTCAGTGGAACACGTCACTTTAAACATTAAAATACTGACAAAAAGCGCTGTTTAGAGCGCTTTTTTAGTTGAATCACATTATTTTTTTAGGTATACTTATCTATACGAACAAATATTCGCTTAGGAGATTATATGAAATTTATTCATGCAGGTGATGTGCATCTTGGCAATCCTTTTTCTGGTCTGGATAAACAGTTGCCATTTACTCTAAAAAAAACAGTTCAAACAGCAACAATTAAGGCATTTGAGCAATTAATTGATGATGCTATTTCTGCTGAGGTCGATTTTGTCTTATTCCCAGGAGATTTATATAATTCAGCGGAGAATAGTCCATTTATTCAAGAAGTAGTGAGCAAACAATTCAAACGACTTTCAGATGTGAACATTGATGTTTTTTTAAGTTTTGGGAATCATGACTTTGAAGCAGATACGAGAAATCATCTGCCCTGGCCAAACAATATCCACGTTTTTCATCAAGAAGTAGAAACAAAAATTAAAATACTTCATTCTGGAGAAAAAGTTGCGCTGACGGGCTTTAGTTACCAAACCCAACGTCAAACTGAAAAAATCATTGATGATTTTCCTAGCAAGGGAGATACTGACTATCAAATAGGCTTGTATCATGGTGCACTTGGTGTGGCTGGTGATCCTTATGCTCCTTTTTCCTTGAGTGATATGTTGCAAAAGAACTATGATTATTGGGCTTTGGGTCACATTCATATACGTCAGACGCTAAATGAGCAGCCGTTTATTGGTTATTCTGGTGTTTTACAGGGCTTAAATCGTAAAGAAACCGGGGACAAAGGCTATTACTTGGTTCACTCTGAGAATCAACGTTTAATTCCAGAATTTAAAAATATTGCACCAATTAATTGGAATAGTACGACGATTTCGTCAATGACAGATGAGACTGACCTAATTGATCAAATTATCAGTCTCAAAAATGACAAAATAACTTTTTGGTCAATCACTATAACTGCTCAGATTGATGCAACCATTATTGAAAGAATTAATAGCGGTGTGACATTAGACAAAATACGTGATCAATTACCAACTAACATGTGGGTCGTTCGTTTAAGTGTTGCTAATGCTGGACAATTATCATTAGTTTCTGACAATATTGATCAACAATACTGGACAGGGGCGCTTGACAAGGTTTTTGAAGAGTCTAACATAACTGATTACTTGCCAAGTCAAGTTCCTGTATTTATTCGTGAGCATTTCATGAGTGATGATGGTCAGGAAGAACTTCAAAATGCTATGGAACAATTAATCGCAGAAAGGCGACAAAACAATGAAGATTAAACGCTTAGAAATTAGCGGATTTGGCCGTTGGTCGCAAGAAGCTTTTGATTTATCGGATGGTTTGCAGGTTATTTTCGGACAAAATGAGTCGGGAAAAACAACCCTAAGAGCATTTATTGTAGGTGTCTTGTTTGGCTTTCCAACGAAAAAAAATGGTCATAATGTTTACGATCCAAAGGACGGAAGCCAATACGGTGGTAGCCTAATTTTAGAAACCGATGAGGGTGATGTCAAAATTACGCGTTTGAATCGTACCAAAACAACTTTGACAATTACACGCTTAATTAATCAAACGGAAATTATTGATCCAGAAAAGTGGTTGAAACAAAAATTATCGCCACTTACAAGAGAAGCATTTGACGATATTTTTAATTTTAACCAAGAAGACCTAACCCGAATATCTCAAATCAAATCAGTGGATTTTCAAAAGTTGCTGCTAAATATTGGTGCTGTAGGGAGCACCGGTTGGTTAGATGTCATGGCTGAATTTGATAAGTCTGCTGATAAACTATTTGCTCCGCGGGCAAATAAAAGGCCTTTAAATATTGCCATTAAAGAATATGAAAATGCAACGGAAGAATTACATCAAAAAAGTGCTGAATTAGATGACTTTATGTTGGCAGAACAAGCACTAACTGATTTAGAAAGTGAGCAACATGAGCAAGAAGAAAAAATTCTTACTGCTAGTCAACAACTACAAGAAACACAACAGTTAGTACAACAATACCAATTGTTTGAATCAGCTAAAAAAATAGAAATCGAAAATGTACCCTCTGTTGATGAAAAGCAGGTCGTGCAAGCACGACGATTACAAATTGAAATTGACTCTTTGAATGATAATATTTTGCGGCATAATGAAGCGTTAAAAAATATTGAAGTGCCTCATGAAGTGAGTGATGACAACACCGACCAAATGGTTTTGACAAAAGCACAAGTAGCGCAACGAAATTTAGCAGTGAATACTGAGAAGCGAACTAATTTGCTAAAGCAGAAGGAACAAATTGAAGCTCAGTTTGAGGGGGATGTGCCGAAAGGATTAACAGACAGTGAATTGCAAAGTTTATCCTCTTCAAATGTGTATTTGCTGTCAACTGGTGCGTTAATTTTAATCTTATTCGTTAGTATTTTTATAATGCACTGGCCTGCCCTGTGGATGGTTATTTTGTCACTAATTGTAACCGCAGGTCTCTTCTATAAGCGACAGAAGAAAAATCAAATACGCCAAATGATTCAAAAGGCTTACAGCCCCCTTAATATACAAAACATTAAGAAGATACAGCCTGAGGTGGATCAATATGAACAACAAAAAATGGATATTCAAAGCTTAAATGAACAAATTGAAGGCCAATATGACAGTCTTATTCAAATGATACAGCCAATTGCATTGAAGCTTGATATTCAGATTCTTTCAGATTCGTTAGAATTAACCATTGCGCAATTAATAAGTGTTCAACAACAAGAAAGTCTTTCAGAGCAAAGTAAGCGAAGTATGTATGTGCAACAGCAAAATCAAATTGTCACTGAAATACAACAACAACAGGAAAAGTTGTCTGAGAAGTTGAACGAACAGAAAACAATTTTTAAAGAATATCATGTCACAGATTTGCACGAACTGCAAAACACATTAGATCAATATAATAAAAATGAACAATTAAAGCAGCGCTATCAAGATATCATGAACCAAATTGATGAAAGTACGCGCCAAGAACTGTTAAAGTATGATGATGAAACTCAACTGCTTGAACAGAAGGAAAAACAACAAAAACACTTAACGATACTACAAAAACATGCCTTTGAATTGCAGAGCGACATTGCACATTATAAAGCTCAGCAAGAGCAAAGAACTAGTAACGATCAGTTCATGATGTTACAACAAGATCTTGCTAACCAAAAAACAGAACTGACACAACAATTTGGCGAATATTTAGCAAAAAAAATGAGCGTAAAATGGATAAATCAAGCCTTGCAAGATGCATCTCAAAATCGCTTTCCAAAGATGCAGCAGTTAGCAACGGACTATTTTCAAAAACTGACAGCCGGTCGATATGTAAACATTCAATTCGATAAAAATACGTTGCAGGTCGTGAGAAATGATCGACAAAAGTTTAGTGTAGTAGAATTATCTACCGGGACGCAAGAACAACTATATGTGGCTTTTCGTTTAGCGTTAAGCCAAGTTATTAAGGATATTATTAATATGCCTATTCTAGTAGATGATGGCTTTGTTAATTTTGATTTAAGTCGCAAACAAAATGTTATAGCATTATTAACTGATATTGGACGGAATCAGCAAGTTATCTATTGGACAGCTGCTATTCATAACGAACACTTCGACAAAGTGATAGAATTATAACTAATTAAGCTGGTAAGGGGCCATGAGATGAACAAATTATTAGCAGAGTATCAAGATACAGAGCATATTGATAATTTTGCATTAATCAAAGCTGCAGAGGTACGTTTAACGAAAACAGGGAAAACTTATATCAGTATACTGTTTTCGGATCGCTCAGGAGATCTGCCTGGTAATCTTTGGGATGCTACTGATGAACAAATTAAGACTTTGATTCCTGGGAAAGTTGTTAGCTTACAAGGCGTTAGGGGATCATATCGTGATCAGCCTCAGATACAAATTACTCACGTCAGACTAACTGAAGCTGGGGAACCTGATAGTCCTTCAGATTTTATGACTCATGCGCCAGTTAAAGAAGCCGAAATGAGCGAAGAACTTAGTGATTTTATCTTGTCAATTGCTAACCCTACCTGGAATCGATTAGTTAGAAAGTTATTTACGCAATATAATGATTTGTTTTTAAAATATCCTGCCGCAAAGATGAATCATCACGCATTTGGAGGCGGACTGGCTTTTCACTCTTTGTCGATTGCTAAACTAGCAAAAAATCTTGTTTTACAATATCCGCAACTTAATCAGGATTTGCTGATTTCTGGTGCCTTGCTGCATGACTTGGGGAAAGTGATCGAACTTTCTGGACCAATTGCTACACAATATACATTGGCAGGAAACTTAATTGGCCATATTACGTTAATTGATGAGCAAATCGTTTTGGCAGCAAATGAGTTACATTTTGATTTGCAGAGTGAAGAAATGATTATTTTACGTCATGTGGTTCTAGCACATCATGGTTTGCTAGAGTTTGGATCGCCCGTTCGTCCGGCACTAATGGAAGCAGAAGTTCTCCATCAACTTGATGAGCTGGATGCGGGGATTCAAATGATGACGGGGGCTTTAGAAAAAACAAATTCAGGATCATTTTCCGATAAAATATTTGGCTTAGACAATCGGAAGTTTTACAAAACAGAAGAGGATTTTTAACTGAAAAATTAGTAGCGTACCCCACTATAAACGTTTGAATAAGAAAAAAGCAAAGGCACAAAATCCAATTTGGATAATCAACACTGTGCTGACAAATGCAAGTAAGTGAACATCATTCAGACGAAATGACACATAAATTAATAATAATAAAACTGAAAAAATGATGATATAAAACCCTGGCATAAATTTCTCCTTATTTATTGTGATCCTATTTTAAATTATTATAAGGTGCAATAGTTATATGAATTTTAAATGATCATAAGACGTCTATCACTTGAGTTTTAATTGTCTATTTAGTAATGAATTTAAGTTAAAGTATAGTACTCAAATACTAATGTTATATTTTTGAACGTCTCTCATATCAGTGCTACAATAAATGAAATATAAATATTTGTAATTTGACGAGAAGGAAGAAACTCATGACTATTAAAAACCCGTTAGTAATTGTATCTTTTGATGCTATGGGTGCTGAAGATATTGCAGAGCACATTGATTTGATGCCTAATGTTGCTACTTTAATCGCTCGGGGAACCCATGTAAAAAA
Organism: Leuconostoc mesenteroides subsp. mesenteroides ATCC 8293; assembly: GCF_000014445.1. NCBI lineage: Bacteria > Bacillati > Bacillota > Bacilli > Lactobacillales > Lactobacillaceae > Leuconostoc > Leuconostoc mesenteroides. Next base: position 706,992 of record NC_008531.1, read on the forward strand.
AGTTGAAGGCATTTATCCAACGCTAACTTATCCTTCACATACAACTATTATGACTGGTGTTTATCCCGCCAAGCATGGTATTGTAAACAATACAAAAATCCAGCCGGAGTTAGGGGATTCGCCAGACTGGTTTTGGTACGCGCGAGACATCAAGACACCAACTTTATTTGATTTGGCACACAACAAGGGATTAAAAACAGCCGCTTTTTTATGGCCGGTTTCAGCCAAAGCGCCAATTACATGGAATATCGCTGAAATTTTTCCTAACCGAATTTGGACCAACCAATATTTTGTGTCGTTTCATGCTAGTTCACCCTATTTTTTATTTGACATGAATAGAAAATTTGGTAAGTTTCGAAAAGGAATTGCACAACCACAGTTAGACCAATTTATTACAAAAGCCGCAGCAGACACAATTAAACACAAGAGGCCAGATATGACAGCTATTCATCTAGTTGATATGGATTCGCATCGGCACAAATATGGGGTGCGTTCTAAGCAAGCTTATGAGGCTTTAAAAAGATTAGATGGCAACCTTGGAGATATTATTCAAGCGACGAAAGATGCAGGTGCTTTTGAGCAAACCAATTTCGTTGTTTTAGGTGATCATTTTCAAATTGACGTTGCAAATATGATTCATTTAAACAAGTTATTTGCCATTAATGATTGGCTAACTGTAACTGACAAAGGGCTGATTGCAAATGATTGGCGAGTATTAGCCAAAACAACTGATGGGTCTACGTATATTTATATAAAAGATCTTTCATTAGTGGATGAGGTGCGTGCTGTTGTACAGCAAGTACCTGGTATCGAAATGATTTATACTTCTGCAGATATTATCAAGTGGCACATTGATCCAGAAGCCACTTTTATTGTTGAAGCGCAAAATGGTTTTTTCTTTACAGATGAAGTTGATCGGCCAGTAGTTGTGGAACCCACAGATGAGAAGGAATTAGGTCAAAGCGATCGCTATAAAGCAGTACATGGATTCAGACCGGATAAAGTAGGCTATCAGACTACCCTTGTGATGGCCGGACCAGATATTGCGCATGGCACAATTGAAGAAGCGAGCTTAGTAGATGAAGCGCCCACTATGGCACAATTACTTGATGTGGAATTCGAAAACGTCTTAGACGGTATACCGCTCACCAAAGCGTTTAAATGAAAATATCTTTTTTGGAGATTGATTGTGGATAAAAAAATGGATAAAAGCGAGTTAAAAGTTACAACGCGCTACAAGACAGTGTTAAAAAGTCTGGACAACACATGGCGTATTCTTGATGAAGGTAGGGTAGCTGTACTAAAAGAGGTGTTGATGTGGTTAGGGCATCCTGACAAATCGTTAAAAATTATCCATATTGCTGGGACTAATGGTAAAGGGTCAACAGGCACAATGTTGGGATCAATTTTAAAGGCCAATGGATACACCTATGGTCATTTTTCAAGTCCTTCTATCATGGACGATCGTGAACAAATTCGTATTAATGGGGAAATGATATCCAAAAGTGATTTTTTAAAATATTATGATCAATTAGTCGTTCTTTTTAAACATCACAATGTGCCACTTTATTATTTATCTTATTTTGAGTATTTTACGATTATTTCATTGCTGGCATTTGTTGACAAAAAAGTGAATTTGGTTATTTTTGAAACGGGGTTAGGTGGCCTTTGGGATGCCACTAATGCGATTGAGCCACCAATGTTAACTGTTTTTACTAAAATTAGCATTGACCATCAAAATTTGTTGGGACATAATATCGCCGAAATTGCTGAAAACAAGGCTGCTATTATCAAACCGGGTACATGGGTAATCGACTATCCGGGACAAGATATTGAAGCCAAAAAGGTATTAAAAGCGCGAACAGAAAAAGTTGGCGCACGTTGGTTCGAACATAAGCGAGATGAAATCATTATAGCTAATACCTCACCATCTGGTCTTGATTTGATTATTAATGGCAAGAGCGGTTATTTCTTAAGTATGGCGGGTGCTTTTCAGGTTCATAATTTCAGTATCGTATTGAAAACGAAAGCGGCATTGATCGAAAAAGGATATCAATTTGATACCGAAAAGACTCGTAATGGCATTGCTAATGTAAAAATGTTGGGACGGATGAATTACCATGCTGATAAAAACATTTTGTTTGATGCTGCTCATAATGTTGATGGCATTCAGGGATTAGTCTCTGCATTGAATTCTTGGCACTTAAAAATTAAGCCGACTTTGATTCTAGGTGTTCTCAAGGACAAAGATTATCATGAGATGTTGGATGAAATTATACCATTTGTTCAGCGCGTCATTACCGTCACACCGAATAACAAAACACGAGCGTTATCTGCAGACGAATTGGCAACTGATATCTTATCGAACTATCCAAGTATTGAGGTTGAGATTGCTAATGATGCTTCGGCAGCCATCTCACTTGCAATGCGTGTTCGTGAGTCTTCTCAGGCATTGATTGTCGTTACTGGATCATTCTACACTTTAAGTGCGATTCATAGGGAGGGGCGTATTTAGAGCCATTTCAAAAATGATGATGCTTAGTAGCAGATCAAATTGATCATTTATTCACTTTTTTAGGTTGTTAATATTTTGTGAAAATGTCTTTCTCATGTTAAAATGGGAGAGATATTTTTATGAGTATGAAACTTTATGAGGCAAAATAATGTCAGAATTAAAACCAAATTTTTTCTGGGACGAAGTCATTGAAAAAGTACAAAATAATCACGAGAGCAAACAACCTTTTTTTAGTATGGCACCAATGGAAGCCGTAACTGATACTGTTTTTAGACGTGTTGTCGCCAAAGCAGCGGCACCGGATGTTTATTATACTGAGTTTACCAATGCTAGTTCGATGGTTCATCCTAAAGCTAAGTTTTCTGTTCAGGGTCGCTTAGCAGTCGCTGAAGGCGAACAACAGCCCGTGGCACAGATATGGGGATCAAGACCCAAAGAAATAGCTGGGTCAATAGAGGTTTTAGCAGACATGGGCTATCAGGCTGTTGATATTAATATGGGTTGCCCAGATGGCACAGTGATTAAAAATAGTTCTGGATCTGATTTGATCAGGCATCCTGATTTAGCTGAAGAAATTATTGTTGCCGCTCAAAGCGGTAGTTTGCCGGTTTCAGTAAAAACGCGGCTTGGTTTTTATAAACCAGAAGAATTTAGAGAATGGTTACCAATTATTTTACGGCATCAGGTAGCAGTTCTGACTGTCCATCTACGGTCTCGTAAAGAGATGTCTAAAGCACCAGCTCATTATGAACATATTGATGAAATACTGGCAATGCGTGACGAAATAGCACCCAACACATTAATCCAAATTAATGGTGATATTAAAACTAGAGCACAGGGAATAGCATTAGTCCAAGAACACCCAGGTATTGATGGGATTATGATTGGTCGAGGAATTTTTGAAAATCCGTATGCTTTTGAAAAGGAACCGCGCCAACATACACTAGAAGAATCAATTGCGTTGTTGAATCTACAATTAGACTTATTTGATGAAGTTAGTGAAACGGTAACAACGAAACACTTTGAGGCTTTGAAAAGATACTTTAAAATTTATTTGCGTGGATTCGCCCATGCTTCAGCATTACGTCAAATGTTGATGGATACACATACAACGACTGAGGTTCGAGAAATTTTAACCCGGGAATTAGCCAAGGTCTATGCTGCAGTGGCTGACGATAAGCATATCTACCGTGACAATGCTGCTGCCAGTGCTGATATGGCCTTGTCAGTGAATAAGCAAAAATAAGAAGGCATTTGAAAGTTTGTGCGACTATTGCACAGCTTTTTTAGTATAATGAAATTATGAGATTAACAACTGAAACAATTCAAAATTTATTAGTGGACCATAATCTATTATTAGATGCACCAGACGTTGATATGACGTTTGATTTCTTACACTATGATACCCGAGAAGTACAAAAAAATACTTTATTTGTTATTAAGGGCGCCTTCAAAAGGGCTTACTTGGATAATGTACATGGTATTACAGGATTAATTACAGAAACAAAAATTGATGTTGATTTACCGCAGTGGCAAGTAACGAATGTTCAAAAGGCTTTATCCTTGTTATCAATGGCTTTTTTTGACTATCCGCAGGAGCAGCTATGGATTGGTGCTTTTACAGGTACCAAAGGTAAAACGACTGCTGCTTATTTTGCCTATACAATGCTGAAAGAGGCAACTAATAATCATACAGCCTTATTTTCTACAGTTGATCGCATTACTGGTCCGCAAGCATCCGACAAGAAAAAGTCTGATTTAACAACACCTGAGTCATATGAATTGTTTAAAGATATGCGTCAAGTTGTTGATAATGGTATGACTCACCTTGTGATGGAGGTGAGTTCACAAGCATATCTTAAAAATCGTGTTTATGGACTACGCTATGATGTGGGCGCCTTCTTGAATATCTCCCCAGATCATATTGGCCCTAATGAGCACCCAACATTTGAAGATTATTTGGCACACAAGTTGATGTTACTAGATCACTCAGATGAGGTGATTGTCAACGCTGAAACAGACCATTTTGATACTATTTACACCTATGCTAAAAAAGCACATCATAAGGTCTACACATACAGCCGTCAAATGTTTACTTCTGAAGAAAGTGCCATTCATGAAAGTAGGTTCACAGTTGTTAAGAGTGAATTCAACGAGATGCTTGGTTCGTATCGTTTAAATGTTCCAGGAGACTTCAATGAGTCAAACGCAATGGCAGCAATGATGTTGGTTTCTTTTGCTGGTGTTAAGCATCAAGCCATGGTAAAAGGATTAGATGAAGTGTTTATTCCCGGCCGGATGCTTAGTTTGCCAATTAATGGACATGGGGTTGCTTTTGTTGATTATGCTCATAATTTTGTCTCCATGCAGGCCTTACTTAGCTTTGCGCAGGCCCAGTATCCAAATGGTAGAGTGCTTGTTGTAGTTGGCTCCCCAGGTAATAAAGGTGTTTCGAGACGTGCTGATTTTGGACACGTAGTGAGCGATTTGGCTGATGTAGTTTATTTAACCGCTGATGATCCACAATTTGAAAACCCATTGGATATTGCACATGAGATTGCCGCGCATATCAATAATGATAAATTAGAGGTGCATTATGAAATGAATCGTATTGCAGCCATTCATGAAGCAATTTCTGCTGCAAATGAAAATGATATTGTTATTGTTGCTGGCAAGGGTGAAGATCCTTATCAAAAAATAGATGGTGTTGATGTGCCTTACATTGGCGATTATGCCGTTGTAAAACAATTTAGAGATCAGATAAAGAACCCGTAAGGGTTCTTTTTTGCGCTGTAAACTTTAAAATGTATCATTTTTTTGGTCAAACTAGTGGTACAATGAAGTTGTAGAGTGTAAGCGGTTACAATAAGGAGCTGATAATATGCAATTTATTAATTACTTTAATCAAGATGCCTATACCAACATCGCCATGGATGCTTGGTTACTGAAAAATTTAAAACCAAAAAAGCCGGTTTTTGCATTATGGCAGAACAAAAAAGCAGTGATTATTGGTGAAAATCAAAACACCTTTTCGGAGGTAAATCAGGCGTATATAGAGTCACAAAATGTTCAAGTTGTTCGTCGTGTTTCAGGAGGAGGCGCAGTTTATCATGATTTAGGAAACATTTGTTTTACATTTTTTGTTCCAGTTGCTACTAGTGCTAGTGTTGATTTTCATCAATTTGTTAAACCAATGGCGGATGCTTTGGAGTCACTTGGTATACATGTTGATATCTCCGGACGAAATGATTTAGAGATTGCGGGGAAAAAGGTTTCTGGGAATGCCCAGAGATATGCCGGTGGCTATCTAATGCATCATGGCACACTGCTCTGGGACACTGATGTGGATGCTATGGTACGTTCTCTTAATGTGGCTGACGAAAAGTTCATATCTAAGGCGGCTAAATCAGTTCGTGCTCGTGTTGGCAATATCAAAGACTATGCACCTGAAGGGTTAACAATTAGTACATTTATTGATCAGTTGAAATACTATTTAACAGATGAGGGCAAAGATACGGAATATGTGTTGAGTGAAGCACAAAAGGCTTCTATCAAAAAGCTGCGCGATGAAAAGTTTTCACAGTGGGCCTGGAATTACGGAAAAAGCCCACAGTTTATGTATAACAATCATGCTAAATATGATGGTGGTGCAATTGATGTACAAATCGATGTTAAAAATGGTGATATTACAGATGTAAACTTTACAGGAGACTTTTTAGGGGTTAGAGATTGGCGTGAAATAAAATCAGAATTAATCGGTATTCCATTTACTCGCGATGCAATTGCCGAAGTACTTGACAGAAATAAAGATGGTCAATACTTTGGCAGCATCACAAATGATGAGCTTTTAGAAACATTCTTTCAGAAAGATGAGGTAAAAATAAATGGCTGACATAACAGCAACAAATAAGCAAGTACTTGACTTTAATCATCAGCTTACTGCACAAGCAGATAGTTTCCCAACATTAAGTGTATTAGACAATACTGGAAAAATTGTTGATGATGAAGCTTTCGAGCGTGCTGAGTTATCTAATGAAGACTTAATCAATATTATAAAACGCATGATTTTAAGTCGGCAGTTAGATATTCGTTCAACAAAACTAGCTAAGCAGGGGCGGTTTGGATTTTTTGCACCAACAGCTGGTCAAGAAGCCTCACAGATGGCCTCCTCTTATGCTTTTAATGATGATGACTGGCTAATGCCGGGTTATCGTGACATCCCCCAAATTGTTGTGAAGGGATGGCCAATTTGGAAAGCGATTTTGTGGTCACGTGGGCATGTTTTAGGTAATGTATATACTACTGAAGACGACAAACCAGTAAATTCGTGGATGCCACAAATTATCATTGGTGCTCAGTATGTGGAGGCGGCCGGCATTGCGTTAGGGTTGAAGAAACGTGGAAAAAACGCGGTCGTATATGCTTATACAGGTGATGGTGGTACATCACAAGGCGATTTTTATGAGGGCATAAATTTCGCCGGAGCGTATAACGCTAATGCAGTGTTCTTCGTTCAGAACAATGGTTACGCTATTTCTACACCACGCGCTTTGCAAACAGCAGCACCGCATTTAGCTGCAAAAGGTTGGGCGGCTGGATTACCAAGTCTGGTAGTGGACGGGAACGATCCAATCGCTGTTTATTTGGCTTCTAAAGAGGCTCGTGCATGGGCGGCAAACGGCAATGGCCCTGTGCTGATTGAAACGATTACTAATCGTTTGGAGGCTCATTCGACAGCTGGAGATGATCCGCTACGTTACCGAACGAAAGATGATATTGGAGAATGGTGGAAAAAAGAACCGCTTATTCGCATGCGCAAGTTATTGCAGGGTCAGGGTATTTGGAACGAAGAACAAGAAGACGATTATGTAAAAGAAGTCAATCAACTGATTGATGACCAAATTAAGATTGCAGATAGTGTCGAGAAACAAAAAATTTCTAACTTTATTAAAAATACACTCGAAGTCCCAAGTCAAGCAATGAAAGAGCAAATAGCTAAGTTTGAAAGCGAGGGAAAGTAACATGGCTGTGAAAAGTTATATCGATGCCATCCGTGAAGCGATGGACTTGGCATTGGAAAAAGATGATGATGTGATTATCTTTGGTGAAGACGTTGGAAAAAATGGTGGTGTTTTCCGTGCCACTGATGGTCTTCAAGCTAAATACGGCGAAGATCGTGTGTTTAATACGCCTTTAGCAGAATCAGGTATAGGTGGCATGGCAATTGGTTTGACTACTCAAGATTATCGACCAATTATGGAAATTCAATTCTTTGGCTTTGTGTTTGAAGTAATGGATTCGATAGCAGGTCAAATGGCACGAAATCGTTTCCGGTTTAATGGTACGCGTAACATGCCAATTGTTGTCCGTTCACCTTATGGTGGCGGAACTAAAACACCAGAAATGCATGCTGATAATTTAGAGGGCATGGTAGCACAAATTCCTGGTATCCGAGTTGTGATGCCGGCAAATCCTGCTGACGCAAAGGGGTTGCTACTAAGTTCTATTGCGTCCAATGATCCAGTTGTATTTCTAGAAAATTTACATTTGTATAGATCATTGAAAGGTGAAGTGCCGGAAGGATACTACACGACACCATTAGATAAAGCTGCGATTGCACGCGAGGGAGATGATGTATCAATCATTTCGTATGGCGGTGGTGTTCCTGTTGCCTTGAAGGCAGCTGAGGAATTATCTAAGAACGGTATTTCAGCTGAGGTGCTAGATCTTCGTACAGTTTCACCATTAGATATTCAATCAATCGGAGAAACCGTTGCTAAAACAGGTCGTGTGGTTGTTGTGCAAGAAGCGCAGCGAATGGCAGGTATTGGCGCTGCTATTATGAGTGAAATTTCTGAACGATTTATTTTGAGTTTAAAAGCACCTATCGGTCGAGTAGCTGCACCAGACTCTGTTTATCCATTTGGACAAGCAGAAAACGATTGGATGATTAAGTCTGACGATGTTGTGGCCAAAGTAGTGGAGGTTGTAAATTATGACTGAGATTTTTAAGATGCCAGATATTGGCGAAGGTATGGCGGAGGGAGATATTACTTCTTGGCTGGTTAAAGTTGGTGATACGATAGCGGCTGATGATCCAGTCGCAGAAGTACAAAATGATAAATTGATGCAAGAAATTTTGTCTCCGTATGGTGGTAAAGTTACAAAACTTTTTGTTGACGCCGGAACAACAGTTGAAGTTGGCGATCCATTAATTGAGTTTGATGGAGACGGCAGCAGTGAAAATGACTCTGATAACGGTCATGTAGCGCAACCAAGTACTTCTTCGAACGTAGTGGAGACAGAGCAAAGCACCCCAAAAAACACAGCTCCGAAGGAAACTAGCACTGTTCAAGTAGCAAACGGTCATGTGCTGGCAATGCCATCAGTACGTCATTTGGCTCATGAGAAAAATATAGATTTAACACAAGTACCAGCTACTGGTCGCCATGGTCATGTTACATTAGCAGACGTTGAAAATTTCCAGGGATCAGACAATTCAGCACCCACTCAAACGCAAACATCAACCACATCTCAAACAGAGTCGTCTGCAGCTGTTCATGAGGAACCAACACCAGCATTACCATTGCGTGAAGGGCGTCAACCAATGGCACCAGTACGTAAAGCGATAGCTAGAGCGATGGATAGGCAAGCAGCTATTCCAACAGTAACGAATTTTGATTCTGTTGATGTTAGAAAATTGGTTGGCCACCGTAAGGCGTTTAAGGAAATGGCTCGAGATGACAAAGGCATACGTTTAACATACCTAGCCTATGCTGTTAAAGCGTTGGCAGCTGTAGCTAAGAAATTCCCAGAATTAAATGCTAGTGTTGACATGAAGGCGCAAGAAATTGTTTATCACGATGATGTTAACATGGGTATCGCTGTGGATGCGCCAACTGGGTTGTTTGTGCCAGTCATTAAGAATGCAGATCGAAAGTCTATTTTCACAATTGCGCAAGAAATAACTGATCTTGCTGAAGCAGTTCGTGATGGATCAATTACACCTGCCCAAATGCAGGGCGGAACAATCACAATTTCTAACCTTGGTTCGGCCCGAGGTACTTGGTTTACACCAATTATTAACGGTAAAGAAGTAGCAATATTGGGACTAGGTTCGATCTTAAAGGAACCAATTGTCAATGACGATGGAGAGCTAGCCGTGGGCCAAAACATGAAATTATCATTGACCTATGATCATCGTTTGATTGATGGTATGCTAGGACAATCGGCCCTTAATTATTTGAAGCAGCTATTGTCTGACCCAGCCTATATGTTGATGGAGGTGTAATTATGGTTGTTGGTGCACAAGCACGTGAAATTGATACAGTAGTCATTGGATCTGGTCCTGGTGGTTATGTTGCTGCTATTCGGGCTGCTGAGCTTGGACAAAAAGTTGTTATTATCGAGCGTGATAATATTGGTGGTGTGTGCTTAAATATTGGTTGTATTCCATCAAAGGCATTAATTAATGTGGGTCATAGATACCGTGAAGCAACTGAGGAGACTCCGTTTGGATTACTCACTTCTGGAGCCACACTTGACTGGCAACAGACACAAGATTGGAAACAAAATAAGGTGGTACACACGCTAACTTCTGGTGTAGAGATGCTATTAAAAAAGCATCATGTTGAAATTGTTAAAGGAGAGGCAGTGTTCAATGACAACGAGACCTTGAATGTTTTACAAGAGGATGGTCATGAACTATTGCAGTTTAACAATGCAATAATTGCTACAGGTTCGAGGCCAATTGAAATTCCAACTATTCCGTTTGGTGAACGCATCGTTGATTCTACTGGTGCTTTAGGTTTTACTGAAATACCAAAAAGATTAATTATTGTTGGTGGTGGCGTTATTGGATCTGAGATTGGCGGTGCCTATGCTAATTTAGGAGCGCAAGTAACCATTATTGAGGGTTTGGATCACACACTGAACGGTTTTGATGCGGAAATGACGAAACCAGTATTAGATGATTTTAAAGCTCATGGTGGTACGGTTGTGACATCCGCAATGGCTAAGGAAGCAACACAGACTGCTAAGGAAGTGACGTTGACCTACGAGGCAGACGGTAAGGAGCAAAGTATTACGGGCGATTATCTCTTAGTAGCTGTGGGACGTCGTGCCAATACAGACGGTTTGGGATTGAACAATACCGATATCAAAGTAGACAGCAAAGGCTTGATTACAACAAGCGATACAATGAAAACGAGCGTACCGCATATATATGCCATTGGAGACGTTGTCGCAGGTCCGCAGTTGGCTCATAAAGCTAGTTTTGAAGGAAAAATAGCTGCTGCAGCCATCGCAGAAGATGCGCAGGCGCGTGATTTACATTATTCACTACCTTCTGTAGCCTATACGCAGTATGAATTAGCAACAACTGGTGAAACGCCTGAGTCAGTCAAAGTAAATCATTTGGAAGCAAAAATTTCAAAGTTCCCGTTTGCCGGTAATGGTCGAGCCATTTCTATGGATCAAGCTGTTGGTTTTGTACGGCTGATTAGTGATAAGAGTAGTAATGCCTTAATTGGCGCACAGATTGTTGGTCCCTCTGCATCAGACCTGATTTCCGAGTTGTCCTTAGCGATTGAAAATGGTTTGACAACGAAGGATATTTCATTGACAATACATCCACATCCGACACTCGGTGAAGCAATTATGGATGCAGCTGAGTTAGCCGATGGGCTACCAATCCATATTTAAGTACAAAGTTGTGATGAGTTTAAGAATTGAAGATGTTGGGGGTAAACAATGTCAACATTTATAACAAATGATGACGTAAAACTGAATTACAATATATACGGCGACGGGCTACCAATTATTTTAGTTGCAGGTTATTCAGGCAATCAGGCTACGTGGGCGGCACAAATAGAACCGCTTAAACAGGCTGGGTTTCAGGTGATTACTTATGATCGTCGCAATCATGGTGAAAGTCAAACGGTTGATTATGGCATGCGTATGTCAAGACATGGGCAAGATTTAGCCGAGTTGATCGCAGCGCTTCATCTCAATCAAGTAATTCTTGTAGGACATTCAATGGGTGCAAGTACAATTTGGTCCTATTTGTCGCTGTATGGCGAAGCAGATGTCAAAGCTATTATTACGGAAGATCAAATTCCCAAGATTTTAAGGGATGAAACTTGGTCTCTGGGGATTTTTAACGCAGATATAACAATGATATGGACGGCGGCAGAAAAGTTGCCACATACTAAATTAACACATGCTAAAATTTCAAGTGACATCAAACGTAAACTTGCAGCGGCTTATCATCCCTTTAACTTTAAATATAATGAACCGTTATTAGTAAACAGTTTTATCGAAGATTGGCGTGACATTGTGAAACGTGAACGCGTACCACATTTATTCTTGGCGGGTAAACATTCTCCGTTATGGCCAGCTGACCACGTTTATGATTTGAAGGCTATGTCTACATTCGGTGAAGAACACATATTTGAAGAAGCGGGACATATTCCACATATTGAAGAACCAGAAAATTTCAATCAAGTGACCATCAACTTTTTAAAACGCATCGATGATTATTAGACTGATAATAACAGATTATGACATTAATTTGTTTTAATGGTAACATGAGATTGTTCGGGTTACGTACTATAAATAGTACTAGCTTGTGCTTTCTTTTTTATGTCTAAAATAAAATTTATAATATCCCTGAAGTTCGTGAGAGAATACTTATGAAGAAAATAAAATTAAATACACTTTTTAAATGGGCAGTCGCCTTGTTTATTTACAATCTCGTTGCCAAAATAATCATTTATTTTGCTCAAAAAACGTTACCGGACTTTTATCGAGTTGATACGAGTAGTTTAGCTTCACTGACCGACTCAACTTCAAAATACTTAGGATCTTTATTGGGAATAATTGCGGTTTATATTGTCCTTTGGTTTATGTTCGCAGGTATTGTATTATACTTTCTTCGGCGTTCGTGGGGAGAAAAAAGCGAAAAGCGTTTTACTAGGCAGTTGTTGTCTTACAAATTACATACTTCAATCGCGGCATTTATTATTTTGATGGTCCCGTTAGTTGAATTTGGTTTAAAAGTGCCATTTGCTCAATATCTTGCATTACCCAAAACTTTTGTTGATATGGTGAGTGGATTTTGGGCAAATACAATTTTCACAGCGTGTTATCTTGTACTGATTTTATTGTTAATTAAATTCAGACACATTAGTTATTTTGCGATTTATCAAGATTATTCCTTATTGAACGCTATCAAGATATCTGCAAGAGAAGGCATGGCCTCGGGAATACAGTTATTCTTAAAATCAATAATTCGTTTGGTGGTAGCAAGTGGCATTGGTTTTGCGTTATTATATTTTTTGCAGCTATTTGCTGATACTTTTTTTGACGTAAATAATAGACGCCTCATTGCTAATATCTTACTTGCCATTACAAGTGGATTAATGTATGTTATTACTGCATATATCTTAAACCTGTATGTCACTCTTTTGACAACCGACCACAAGAAAGATGCTGAAAAAAAATTGAATGGCTCTTCGGTATTTTTGCAAGGACTCATACTCATAGTCATTGGGGCAGGCAGTACTTTAATTTCCGGTAATTATTTTATATCGCCAAGAGAAAAATATTTAGTGATTGCACATAAAGGTGTTTCATATCCGAATGCCGTCCCAAACTCGTTAATTGCTTTGAAAAGAACTATTGCTACTCATCCTGATTACATTGAAATTGACATTCAACCCACAAAAGATGGCGTATATGTTCTGACACACAATACTAAAGTAAAAACAGTCTCGGGGGAAACGCTTGACATATCAAAAACAAATTGGTCTACTCTGAAAACCAAAAAAGTTACAGAAGATGGGCATCAATTTTATTTAACTAGCTTTTCGAAATATATTGATTTGGCGAATAACAAAAAACAAAAATTATTAGTAGAATTGAAGTTGAATCAAACTATAACAGATGAGCAATTAAAACAATTTGTAGCCAAATATGGCAAGCAAATGAAGGAAAATAAAAGCGAAATTCAATCAATGAACCAAAACGTTATTAAACGAATATATCAATACACTAGTTTAACTACAGGATTATTATCACCCGTTAAAAATACAGTTGATGGAAATAAAATTAGTAAATTCTATGCTATGGAATATTCAAAGGTTGATGCACATTTATCCAGCCAAATTAGACAGTATAACAAAGATTTGTATAGTTGGACAGTTAACGACAAGCTTGATGTTGAAACGGCCTATATGATAGGTGTCAATGGCGTGATTACCGATAAGCCACGAGAGACACGGACGATTTTAGAAAATATCAGTGAAAAGTTGACTTATCGTAGAGCATTTATTTCTATGATTTTGAATCAGCAAAGTGATATTTAATTCAATCTTTTTGAGTTCGTGCAAAATAATTATGTATGCCCGTGAGGGCTTTTTTGTTAACGTAATGATTTACGATATCCTGCCGCTTGGGCGTCTGCTTCACTATTAAAATAAACAGCGTTGCTACTGTTCATATAGTAGCCAGCTTGACCAGGAACATGATAAATATGTGATTTTGAATTTCCGATAATTTGTTGACTTTCACCAGTGTATGTTTGTGTTGCTGCAGATTGATTCTGTGCTGCTTGTGCTTGTGCAGCTGAAGCTGCTGCTGCAGAATTAGCTGCCGCTTGAGATGACGCGGCGGCTGCCTGTGATACACTAGCTTCACTTGCAGCTTTTTGTGCAGCAGCTATTGAAGATTGTTCTGCTTCGGAACTAGCTTTGGCAGATGACACTGCTTCAGAACTGGCTCTGGCAGATGAAGAAGCTGCCGCGGAGCTAGCTTCTTCTGCAGCTTCTTTTTGAGCGGCTAAGTCAGCTTTTTTGTGTAATGTATTTTTGGCCGTTCCATCAGCATAATTAATAATTGCGTTTGAACTGTCATTATTTAGGTAAACTACTGTTGCACCGTCATTGCCATCTTCTTCACGGTATGATTTAAGACTAATCTTAACTTTCTCTCCAGAGTTAGAATATCCTATGTAAGATAGGCGAATCTGTCGTGGCAAGAGTTCATTGCCACTATACATTGGTGTAACTTGATAATCTAAACGGCTTGATTTGTGGTGCTTAAGCCATTTTGTGAGACCTCTTTCATAATAAAGCATAGCTTTTTTGTTACTGGCATTCGATTTTTTAAGTGCGCCAGTATTTAGGTAAGCTGTCTCTGGAACTAAGTTTTTTGCTTCATCATTTAAACCGCTGAATTGATAGCCAATAAGATGTCCGCGATTGAATAGCCATGACTTACCAATAGATGCGTTGGCTTTTTTATATTTGAATTTATAATTGTGCCAACCAACAGGATTGTAGTTTAGTTTTGTCGCTTGTTTTGCAGTTGGTTCTTCAGCATAATTGAGCTGAATATGAGCATCAACCGCACGCTTTTGACTATCTTGATCAGCTAGAACAAGTTGTTTTTCGTTTTTGAAACTAAGAGGATGCTGCTCAGCACCACTTAGTTTGTCCTTTTGATAACTATCAGCAGCAACACCCAAAGCAGGGTATATCGTACTAGTGGCAACCACTAACACTGCACTGATAGTTACTTTTTTTAGTAACTTTAACATAATAAATTCTCTCCCGAACAGTTTAGCGTGGATATTTGGCACGTATCGAACAATCATTTTTTAGTATTATTAAAAAATAGAAACAAATTTTTTATTTTTAAGCGTGAGTTACCATACTTTTTTAATTATAATACTTCTAAAGTATGACATGCAAATATACTTGTACAGACCAGTTGTTCGATATGTAAACTTAAAACATTTATATCATAAAAGGCATTGACGGAACTTGAAATGCTGATATAATAAATTTGTAAGCGTTTTCTTATGTTGAGGATTCGTTTACACATCAATAATTTTCTGACAACGAGTCAGATGCTCCTTAAATATGTATGCTGAAATGTGTACAATAAATAAGATGTGGTCACGGAAAACCATATCTTATTTTTTCAATATTTATGTTTTTCAAGTTTAATTTATTATGTTTTGATGATATAATTTAAACTGGTTATGACCTACGATAGTTTCGAAAATATCATGATGTAAAATTACCAATTTTATTTCAAAGTACTATTGTGGGGCATTACTGTCTGGACCATTAGCTCAGTTGGTTAGAGCAAACGGCTCATAACCGTTCGGTCGTTGGTTCGAGTCCAACATGGTCCATCTATTTACTTTAATTTTAGTAGGAGCTTGTCTTCTAATTGTCTTTCTGATATCGATTCTTTAATAGGCACCAATCAATAAAAACGAAATAGGCTAAGAACAACCAAACGGAGTATTTTGGTTGTTTTTATTTGCTACTATTTTAAGTGAAAGGAGGATATGCTAATGAGTCGAGATATTGATTATGATGTACTGAGAAAAAATCAGCAAGAAAACCGTGCCAATGCTTATTTGAATAAAGGCTTGCGATTATTTGGTGCTGCGCCTATGGTAACTATGGGGGTAGCCACTAAAGGTTATATGACCGAGAGTGGTTTTTATTCAGACAAGCATTGATAATAGGGAAAAAAAGTCAGCCAGGTTAGTTTCTGGTTGGTTTTTATTTTCACAAAAAGTAGATGATGAATTAAGTCTAAAGCATATTAAACATCAAGATTAATCCAAAAATGAGAACTAGCCACTAAAAGCGTATAATATGAAGTAAGTGAGAAGGAGGATAGATGATGTCAGACATATTTTTAAAAAAGCTACGCAATATTATTGGATTTGACGCTATTGTGTCAATTATTTTTGGTGCTCTGATACTTTTTTGGCCAACGCACAGTGCTTCAGTAGTAGCCGCTTTGATTGGGTTAGCTTTTATTGCGATAGGTATATCGCACATAGCATCCGTATTTGATAGAAAAGATGAAGACGGTTGGGCTCGTGTGGGTAACTTGGTTATTGGGGCTGTCTACTTTATCGCTGGCGTATTTACCTTTATAAACTTGTATGCAGCAACTACCTACTTGTTTATAATTGTCGGCTTGCTTGTTGGTATGACATGGACACTGGAAGGAATTATTGAATTTGGGTCACTGAAGTATTACACACAAAAAGGGTGGGCGATGTTTTCAGCTCTCATCAGTATTATTGGTGGAATCGCGTTATTGTTTGCGCCTTTGCTTAGTGCAATCTTCCTTTGGCAATTACTTGGGGCCTCTTTACTGGTACTAGGTATTATTAAACTGTTGCATTTCTTTGCTTGGAAAAGGTAAAACTTATTTTCCAATTACAACGCCGTCTGCTTAGATTAATTCTGGACAGACGGTTTTGTGTTATAATCAAATCAATTTTAAATTATAAAGTCTTAAACAATTTGATTAGTGACTGATGTAACAGAAAATACTATATTTAAACATAAAAGATTGCGAGGAAATTTACTTTGGCAGAAACCAAAACAGCGACAAAAAAGAAAAAAGCGGCACCACGGAAGAAATCTAAAATCAAGAAAAATCTAGTTATTGTTGAAAGTCCATCGAAAGCAAAAACAATTGAAAAGTATTTAGGTCGCAACTATAAAGTAGTTGCTAGCCTTGGTCATATACGTGATCTGCCTAAATCCACCTTAGGTGTTGATGTCGAAAACGATTATGATCCTAAGTATATTAATATTCGTGGAAAAGGCGATGTTATTAAGGGATTACGCAAGGAAGCAAAAGCCGCAAAAGCCGTTTATCTGGCTTCCGATCCGGATCGTGAAGGTGAAGCAATAGCTTGGCATTTGCAGCATATTTTGGATTTAAATCCTGAACAACCTAATCGAGTTGTTTTCAATGAAATCACAAAAGATACGATTAAAAATTCCTTTAAAACACCGCGTGTTATTAATCAAGATCTTGTTGATGCACAGCAAGCACGTCGTATTCTTGATCGATTAGTAGGTTATTCAATATCACCGATTCTTTGGAAAACCGTGAAGCGTGGGTTGTCGGCTGGCCGTGTGCAGTCTGTGGCTTTAGGCTTGATCATTGCGCGTGAACGTGAGATACAGGCTTTTCAGCCAGAAGAATATTGGACGCTAGATTCTATGTTTAAAAAGAATCGTACCAAATTCAAATCAATATTCTACGGATTTGATGGAAAAAAACAGCCATTGCCAGACAATGACAGTGTGCAAGATGTGTTGAAGCGGATTAACAAAGATGGTGATTTTGATATTGTTAAGGTGGATACGAAGCAACGCAAGCGCCAACCTCAACCACCATTTACGACGTCAACAATGCAACAAACAGCCAATACACAGTTAAAATTTAGAACGCGTAAAACAATGATGGCTGCACAGCAACTATATGAAGGTATTAATCTGGGTAAGGGGTTAGGTCAAGTAGGATTAATTACTTATATGCGTACAGATTCGACGCGTATTTCATCTGTTGCAAAGAATGCTGCAGCACAATTTATTCACGATACATGGGGTGAAGAATACTCACAGCATAAGCCAGTGCAAGGAAAGCTACAGGAGGGAGCTCAAGATGCCCATGAGGCCATACGACCATCTGATGTCAATCGGACGCCAGAGTCTATCAAAGATAAACTAACCCCTGATCAATTTAAGCTATACTCTTTGATCTGGTCCCGATTTGTTGCTAGCCAAATGACACCAGAAATTTTAGATACAATGGCTGTGACAATTGAACAAAACGGCGTTATCTTTAGAGCTAATGGTTCTAAAACAAATTTTGAAGGATTTACAAAGGCCTATCCAACAGCAAAAAAGAAAGATAATGTTTTGCCTTCGTTGAGCGAAGGGGACAAGGTGAGTTTGGCAAATACAGATCCTGAACAACACTTCACTTTGCCACCAGCACGCTATTCTGAAGCAACGCTAATTAAAGCCTTAGAGGAAAATGGCGTAGGGCGTCCATCAACTTACGCGCCAACTCTAGATACAATCCAACGGCGGAACTATGTTCGTATTGATGCTCGTAAGTTTGTGCCAACTGAACTGGGAGAAATTGTTCAAACGATTGTCGAAGAAAGTTTTCCTGACGTGACAAACATGAAGTTCACGGCTGCGGTTGAACATGAGCTAGATGAGGTCGAAACGGGTAACAAGCACTGGGTACCAGTCATTGATTCATTCTTTAAACCCTTTCAAAAGGAAGTCGAGAAAGCTGAGACATCTCTTGAAAAGATTATTATGCATGATGAACTGGCGGGGATGGATTGCGAGGTTTGTGGTGCGCCCATGCTAGTCAAAATGGGTCGTTATGGCAAGTTCTATGCCTGTGCACGTTTCCCCGATTGTCGTAATACAAAAGCAATTGTTCAGGAAATCGGTTTGCTATGTCCAAAGTGCCATAAAGGACAAATTGTTCAGCGAAAAACTAAACGTGGACGAACGTTTTATGGTTGCCAAAGATATCCCGATTGTGACTTTGTAACTTGGGATAAACCTACGGAAAAGACATTAGCTGACGGTACAACACCAAAAGATGATGAGAAAAAAGAACCAGTCAAAAAATAAAAGCCACAATATAAAATTGTGGCTTTTATTTTAATTTGAATATTGATTTTTTGGGACGAAGATAAGAAAAACCTTCGCCAAGCTGTTCTTGCGTTGTAAATATGGAAACAAAAGCTTTTGGATCTACCTGATCAACAATGCGCCGGACTGTGCTGACTTCTGAAGGGTCAACTACGGCATAAACAACACGTTGATCTCGATGAGAGTAGCCTCCTTCAGCTTTAAGCAAACTAGTACCACGATCAAGTTCATCCATAATAGCATGTGACATTTCTTCTGGATACTGTGTAAAGATCATAAAGGACCTTGCATCATAAGCGCCGCGTTGCGTCATGCTAACAACTTGTGAAAATACAAATGAAGCAATCAGTGTGTACATCATGTGAACAATATCAATATAAACAAGTGATAACAGTAAAACACAGGCATCTAGGATAAACATTGTCCGTCCGATAGGAATGCTAAATTTTTGCTCTACAATACGAGCGACAACGTCACTGCCGCCTGATGTGCCACCAAAGCGGAATACAATACCTAAACCAAATCCGGCAATTATCCCGGCAATTATTCCAGCAATCAGCATATCATGATGAAGTGCAGGCGGAGTGGGCACAACTTGCCACAACCAAAGCCAGAATGATAGGGATGCAATGCCCCAAATAGTGTAAATCAGCGCACGACGCCCTAAAATACGATAGCCAATAAAAAGTAAAGGGACATTTAATAGTAAGTTAGTATAAGCAGGATTCCAATTAAAAAGTGCACGCAAAATTAGTGTGATACCAGAAATGCCACCTTCGGCTAAGTCATTAGGAATGTTAACATTAATTAACCCCCAGCCATACATTCCAGTACCAATTGCAATCATAATTAAGTCTCTAATAGAAATACGTTCTAGATTAGTTGTTTCCATAGTCAAAACCTCGTAATATCTCGTAAAATTAATCATACCATATATATGGTAGGAAATTTATCGCTTTATTTGATATAATAGTTAGTGATTAGAGGTTAATATGGCAGATTATAATAATTATAAACGACCACAATTTTATAAAAAAAAGCATCCAGTACGTAATTTTTTTATCGTGCTTGTAATTTTAATTGTTGTAGCGTTGAGTATTTTTATCTACATGAATTATTCAACAGCACAAAAAACAACCACACCAATTGAACAGAAAACTAGTACAAACAGTACAATCGAAGAAAATTCTGATTCAACATCTGAAGATAGCAGTTCTTCGGATGAAAGTGAATCAAGCGATTCTGAGTCATCGTCAAGTGAATCAAGCTCGTCGTCATCTTCAAGTAGCTCAAGTTCATCATCTTCAAGCAGTTCAAGTAGTGCCGCTGATTCAGCGCAATTAAAGGGCAAAAAGATTAGTGAAGCTATTGCATGGGCTAAAGAAAATAGGCGTACTTATTCATGGAACATTACATCAGGTGGAAATGATGCCGTTGTGACGCAGATTACAGATGATGGACAGAATATTAGTTTTACAGCATCAGCTGATCAATAATGGTTAAGAAGTTACTAACAATCGCTGGCTCTGATTCACTTTCAGGTGGTGGAATTCAGGCTGATTTAGCTACATTTAATGAATTTGGATACTTTGGGTTAAGTGTGATCACAAGTATTGTGACCGTAACAAACGACAATTTTAAAATTTACCCAACTGATTTAAAAATTATTCAAGCACAACTTGATTCAACGTTAGCATTAGATGATATTGCTGCGATTAAAGTTGGCTTACTGCCCACAGTTGACATTATTGACCTAGTTGCTGAGTATTTAAAAAAAGTCGATGTACCTGTTATTGTTGATCCCGTGATGGTGTTCAAAGAAACGGATAGTACAAATACTGATTTTTTGGTACAAGAAATAAAAAATCAGTTATTACCATTAGCCACAGTCGCAACTCCAAATCTATATGAGGCACAATTATTGTCTGGTTTAACGATTCAGAGTGTAGACGATATGAAAGCTGCGGCAAAAGTTATTGGTAGTTTTGGAGTCGAGAGTGTTGTAGTTAAAAGTGGCGCGCGACTCGCTGGTAATCAAACATTCGATCTTTTGTTTCACAATAACAACTATAAAATATTTGAACAGAAAAAAGTGATGTCAAATATCCCCATGAACAACGGCGCTGGCTGTACTTTTTCATCCAGCATTGCAGCCAACATCGTAACGTCCAGTGTTACGGATGCTGTAGCGGATGCAAAAGCATTTGTACTTGCGGGCATTGAAAATGGTGTGATAATAAATGAAAATTTTGAAGTAGGCAATGTCTGGCAGGCCGCTAGGCGTCTGCGCAACAACTAAAGTAAAAGCGACAGATCAACATCTGTTGCTTTTTATATGTTAAAGGCACATGTGAAATGGTAATCATAGACGAATTGATACAATATCGACGCACGCTGAGGTCGATGGATCGCAGTTTATTAAATCAAATGTTAGATAATGTTCAAGTTGCTGCATTCTTTGAAACTAGTGATAAAAAAAGCACAATGTATGCGTTTGGACAAAAAAAAATATGGTCAAAAATGCCAGATAAAACAGATTCGATTGTTTTTGGTGCCAGCTCTTTTGATGATCAGTTAGAAGCAGGAATCATGAAGGGTTTTTGGTTTGAGCCTGAATTTTTAGTTTTATTGCAAGATAATCAATTACTATCTAGTACTACAGCTATTGACGATTATTTAATGCAACTTAGTCAATTAAAAAAAACACAAGCACCGCAAATTATCGATGAAAGTGCTGAGGCTGATTGGCAAGCAAGGGTGCAGACTTTAATTAATGAGTTGAGTGTTAATCGAAGTTTAAAAAAGGTGGTTTTTAGTCGGCAACAGCAAATAACCTTATCAGCAAAATTGGTTTTGTCTAAAGTTATACCAGCACTGCAAAAACAGCAAGATGTTTATCATGCGGCCCTCAAAAGGGATACTGAACTATTTATAACTGCCACACCAGAGCGACTGGTTAAAATAAATGATAACCAAGTAGAAACAGCAGCTGTGGCCGGTACAATTCGTCGCGGACAGATAGACCTAGAAGATGTTAAACTGGGTAAAGAGTTATTGAATAGCGAAAAGAACAATCAAGAACATCGTTATGTTGTGGATAATATTGTTCAGCAATTGGGTAGTTTAACTAATCAATTGCATGTGCCAAATAAGCCTTTCTTGTTGAAAAATAAGCAGGTTCAACATCTTTATACGCCAATCCAAGGCACATTAGCTACCAACATTTCTATTAAAGATGTTGTCGGAAAATTACATCCAACCCCAGCTTTGGGCGGTTTACCAAGAAAAAATGCCTTGGTATATATTCGTAATTATGAATTGCATCCCCGAGGATTATTTGCATCCCCAATAGGATATTTTACAAAAAATAATTTCGGAGAATTCGTTGTCGGTATTAGATCAATGTATGTTAATGGGCGAAATGCTCGTCTGTTTGCAGGCGCTGGTATTGTTGCTGAATCAGATAGCCAACAAGAATATTACGAAACAACTTTAAAGTTTCAACCAATGCTTGAGTTACTGGAGGAACTATCAAATGACGGACACACTAACTTTTAATACAAAGCACCTACTAGAGGCACTATTTGAAAGTGGCATTCGACATTTTATTGTGTCTCCTGGATCCAGAAGTACACCGATAGCATTACTTTTAGCAGAATACGCAGAACAAAATAATGAAATTAAATTATTTGTTGATGTTGATGAACGGTCAGCTGGCTTTTTTGCTTTAGGAATCGCCAAAACACTTTTAGAACCTGTTGTTCTGCTAGGAACATCTGGCACTGCAATTGCAGAGTATATGCCAGCAGTGGCTGAAGCGTATGCTGCGAACATACCATTAGTCGTATTATCGACTGATCGACCCCAAGAATTGCAGTTCAATGGGGCGCCACAGACTATACCGCAAAGCAATTTGTTTGGACAATTAACAAAGCAGGCAGTTTTAATACGTTTGCAAGATATGCACAGCGATGTGACAGAGTATATTGATTTCATAGTACAAAAAGTGGTTAACTTATCTATTACTGCACCACGTGGCCCTATTCAAATTAATTTACCACTTCGTAAGCCATTAATGCCTGTATTAGATCGCCAAGATGAGGTGCATGTTCAACGAGTAGTTTTTGACAAGCAATCCGTGCAATATCGTTTACCACCAATAACGGCAAAAAGATTATTAATATTGGCTGGTCCAAATGTTTTGAATAGTTATGACGATAGTTTGAAAAAGTTCGCTATTAAAAATAATGTACCTGTCATTGCCGATGTTCTGAGTCAAAGCAGACACACATATACAATTCATGGCATAGATGTTTTACTTCAGGCACATAAGATTAATGCTGATTTGAAGCCTGATTTAGTTGTTCGGTTTGGTAAAACGCCAGTGTCTGCACGTGTATTACAGTGGCTAAAAGAGGAAAATATTTTAACTTGGCATGTTGATGAAGATGCTGGTGTAGATCATACAAGGCATATTGTACGAGCAATCAAGATGGCGCCACATGATTTCCTGGAAAGCATGCATTTGACGCTGTCTAAAAATCAGATTGATTTTAATCAAAAGTGGTTGTCTTTGCCTAAAGTAATAAAAACTCGTAACGAAATGAATATTATAACTGCTTTGGATGATGCTGTTCCAGATGACACGCATATTTTTGTGGCTAACAGTATGCCAATACGTGACATGGATAACTTTTTTACTGGAAACCATACGCAGCGCATTTATGCAAACCGTGGAGCTAACGGCATTGATGGTGTGATATCGAGTGCATTGGGCATGAGCGCAGTGGTTAAGCAGCGGAGTGTTTTGTTGACAGGTGATTTGACGCTGTTTCATGATATGAATGGTTTAATGATGGCTAAAAACTATCAGTTACCGTTAGATATTATCGTAATTAATAACAACGGTGGGGGCATTTTCTCATTTCTACCACAGGCCGGTGCGCCAAAGTATTTTGAACAATTATTTGGCACGCCGTTAAATATAGACATTAAAAAAATCGCTGATTTATATTATATAGACTATCATCAATTGAATGTTCCAGAAGCATTAAGCCAAATTCTACAGACACCTTCAAAAACGACAAGACTGATTGAATATAAAAGTGATCATCAGAGGAATAGAGATGACCATCGTGAAGTATTGGAGATGTTAAAATGATTATTGACGTCAATAATTATCCTTATCAGGCTTACCTGACGAAAAATAATGATGAAAATCAAAAGTGGCTATTATTACATGGCTTTATGGGCTCTCATTGTGATTTTAATCATATTATTGATCATTTACCGGGACAAGTACTGACTTTGGACTTACTGGGGTTTGGTGGTCATACAACGTCGGTTGAAGTTACCAGATTTGAAATGGCTCATCAAATACAAGATTTAGCGATTATATTGAATCAATTGCACTGGAAAAATATTAACCTACTAGGCTACTCGATGGGCGGTCGGTTAGCTTTAGGCTTTACCAAGGTGCACAGTGAGTTGGTAAAACGATTATACTTAGAGAGCACAACTGCTGGACTGAAGACTGCTCAAGAACGTCATGAACGGCGTGTTTCTGATTACAAAAAGGCTGAAAAAATCCAGCAAAACTTTGAAACATTTGTTACGGACTGGGAGCAGATGCCACTATTTGCTACACAACAACATGTTAGTCCAGAGCAAAAGAAGTTTATGCATCAACAACGGATAAATCAGAATCCAATCAACGTTGCGAACTCACTCCGTTATATGGGTAGTGGTGTGCAACCAAATTATTGGCCTTGTTTGCAATCATTACATACACCCACACAAGTTATTGTAGGAGAACAAGATATTAAATTTAACCTTATTGCCGAAGAAATGACAAACTTACTGCCAAATGCCAAAATAAGCATTGTGCCCAATGCTGGACATAATGCGCATTTTGAGCAACCAGCAGCATTTATTGAGGTACTCGATGTATCAAATTAAAAAAATAACTTTAATACCTATTGCACTGACTATGTTGCAAGCCTTTGAAACTGCGCATCACACCATTAGCGAACGACCATTAACTATTGTCACCGTTGAACTATTGAACGAAGATAGTGGTGAGATAGCTGTAGGTTATGGTGAAGTTCAGTCGTTTGCAGACTTCTCGTATACGCTTGAAAATCAATCTGTCAGTCGAGAAATTTTAAAAACAGTTTTGTTACCACAAATTCGAAGATTCTCTTTTAGTAATCCCCAATCGTTTTCGATACGTTTGAATCAACTGACGCCATTTGCTTCATTCGCTAAGGCAGGTTTAGAAATGGCTGTTTGGGACGCGATTGGTAAACTAACGCATCAATCTCTACAACAAATGATTCATGGCCAAGGGGGAACAGTTCCAGTCGGAATCGCTGTCGGTATGGCAGATAGTATTGATGAAGCATTAACGCAAGGATATCAGAGAATTAAGCTTAAAATTGATGCTCATGTAGTTGACTTTGAAAATTTGAACCGGCTGTTAAAAAAATATCCTGAACAACAATTTTCAATTGATGCAAACAGTAGCTTTACAGATAAAAATATTGCACAAATTAACAGGTTACCTGAAAATGTTGGGTTCATTGAACAACCACTTGGTGAAAATGATTTTGTACAGCATGCGGTACTCCAAGCTCATACAAGTAAAATCATTAGTTTAGACGAATCAATTAATAATCTTAACGATGTTGCTACGATGTTGAAATGTCTTTCGGCGAAAGCTTTGACAATTAAACAGGGCAAGATTGGTGGTATTTCCAATGCTTTGACGGCTATTCAACTTGTTGATAAGCCATGGGTTGGCGGCATGCTAACTAGTGGTTTAGGTAGAAGCGTCGATATAGCAATTAGTAGTTTACCTAAAATTGCTTTCCCAGGAGATATTTCAGATAGCAGGCGCTATTTTGAACGTGATATTATTGAGGAACGTTTACGCGTGAATAATGGGATTATATCAGTGCCAAGGAATTACGGCATTGGCGTGACAGTAGATTTAAATGCGATTTCAGATCTGCAAACGGAACAAATGTTTACAATTACTGATTAAAAACGAGGTTATTATGGAAACGAACTATGCGCAACAAATGCTTGATGCTCTCTCAAGTGGGCAACTAGATGATGCAAAAAAATTTTTTGCACAATCATTACGAAAAGATAGTGATGATTTAATTTATAGTTTAGCTGAGGAGTTATATGCTCTTGGGTTTTTGAACCAGTCATGTCGTGCCTATAAAAAATTATTAGAAAAATACCCTGATGAGGATGAACTTCGTACGGCATTAGCTGATATTGCGATAGAAGATGGTGAGATTGATGAAGCGCAAGACTATTTAGCGCAAATTAAGCCTGATTCACCTTCATACTTACAGGCTTTACTCGTTAAGGCAGATGTCTATCAGTCTGAGGGATTAACGGAATCTGCAGAACACAGTCTATTGCAGGCAGAAAGAATATCCCCAGATGAAGATGTGATTCAATTTGCCTTAGCTGAATTTTATTATGCTAATCAAAGTTATCCCAAGGCGATTCCACGCTATCGTGCGTTGTTGAAAAAAGGCAAACGAGAAATTAGTCGAGTTGATATTGTAGCGCGTATTGGTATGGCGTATGCTCAAGTGGGTAATTATGAGCATGCGGTTGGTTATTTAGAACAAATTAAACCAGAACAAATGACATTAGATACACGATTCCAATTGGCAGTTCTGTATCAAGAAAACAAACGAACCCGAGAAGCGATTGATTTGTTTAATGGTGTATTGGAAGTGGACCCTAAATATACGTCTATTTATCCGATATTGGGACAAGCGTATGAACAAGAACAACAACTTGAGGACGCTTACCGAGTTTATCAAGAAGGATTAGCTCAAGATGAGACCAATACAGTATTATATCGTCTAGCAGGGTTGGCAGCAGAAAAACTTGGAGATGATGCTAAAGCTAAAGCATATTATCAAAATGCTTTGGCGTTAGATGATACAGATGTGACGTCAATAATTATTTTGTCTGCTTTGCTATTAAAGCAACGAGAATTCGAAGCAGACATTCAGTTGTTAGAGAAACATATTCAAGAAGATGTTATTGATCCTGAATTTTACTGGCATTTGGCGCGCGCCTATTATCAGGAAGGCAAGGAAGATCAAGCTACTAAATATTGGGAAATGGCTTTACCCTTTTTCCAAGAGAATACTTCATTTTTGCGTGATATTATTGATTGGTACCATGAAGAAGGTGAACGTCAAGGTGAGATTGATATGATGGTCAGATATTTAAATATCGAACCAGAAGATGCTGATATGCAAATGCGATTAGAAAATGCAAAATATTAAAGATACGCAAATGCTGCTATTTTGGTAAAATAGACTCATATGAAAATTACACAATTACCTCAAGAATTTATAGATGCACAACCAATATTAACAAAGTTAGAAGATGCTGGATTTGAAGCTTATTTTGTTGGTGGTTCGGTACGTGATACTATGCTTGGAAAAACGATTCATGATGTTGATATTGCAAGTAGCGCTTTTCCAGAAGAAGTGAAATCATTGTTCCATAATACTGTGGATACGGGCATTCAACACGGGACAGTGATGGTTTTGGACCATGGGACAGGATATGAAATTACGACTTTTCGTGTCGAGTCAACTTACACAGATTTTAGGCGACCTGATCATGTCACTTTTGTACGTAGCCTCGAAGAGGATCTTAAAAGACGTGATTTCACAATTAATGCTTTGGCAATGCGGCACGACGGTGAGGTATTAGATCTCTTTGATGGTCTAGAGGACATGAAAAAAGGCGTTATTCGAGCCGTTGGTGATGCCGAAAAACGCTTCACAGAAGATGCCCTGAGAATGATGCGTGCCCTGAGATTTAGCGCCCAACTTGGTTTTAACATTGAAGCTGATACTCAAAAAGCATTGGTAGATTTGGCACCGAACTTGGCTAAAATCGCGGTTGAACGAGTTCGAGTTGAATTTGAAAAATTATTGTTAGGTAGTCAAGCATCGCAGAGTTTAGAACTGGCCCTGCGCGATCAGGTCATGAATTATTTACCAGGTCCGCACATTGAAGATTGGTCAAGTATTATAGATGATTTAAATAAAGACCAGGCTACAAATTACACCGTGGCTTGGGCACATATATTATCAAGAACGCAATTTGATGACAAGAAACGTCGTCAATTTATGTACGATTGGAAAATGAGTCGTAACGTGATGAAAACGGTCAACGCAATTGTTCCTATTGTGCATAATCCAAAGAAATCAACTGTATTTGATATATACCAAGTTTTAGCTTATCAGGAAGAATTGCTTGAAGTTTTGTCACTAACTGGTAGTCAGCCCGAGACAATTCAGAGAATAAGTCATATAATAGAGATGTTACCGATTACAAAAGCTGCTGATCTTAACATTAGTGGCGGTGAATTGATCCGTTCTGGTATTTTAACACCTGGGCCTTTATTGGGGCGTGTGCTTAAAAAAATTGAGTACGCAGTCGTTGTTGGTGATATTTTAAATGATCACGACGCACTTGAAAAGTTTGCAAAGGAGTACGTAAATGACCAAAATTAAAATGGTATGGGCTGAAGATCGTCAACATGCAATTGGAAAAGATGGTGGTATACCTTGGCATATGCCTGATGATCTCAAACTGTTTAGAGATGAAACAGTCAATACCCTAATGATTATGGGGCGCCCAACGTGGCTTAGCATTGGGCGGCCATTGCCTAAACGAACAACTGTAGTTATGACTAGGCAAGAAGACTGGACACCAAGTTATCCAGAAGTAAAAGTTATTCATTCCATTGAAGAAGCCAAAAATTTGATAGCTAAGGAAGAGCGAGATATTACGATTGCTGGTGGCGCAGCAGTTTACCGTGAATTTATGCCCTATGCAACAGATTTAGTTATAACGCGAGTTGACGGTGTGATTGATGGCGATACTTTTGTTGATGAGGTGGATTTAACACAATTTCAACTAAAGTCCAGTGAACCACATGCGAAAGATGATAATCATGATTACGCATTCGTTGTCGAACGCTACGAACGCATATAAGGAAAGAATATGTCAAATATTAAAATCGTTACAGATTCAGCTGTAGCATTAACTCCAGAAGAAATTACCAAATACGATATCAAAATTGTGCCGCTATCAGTACAAATCGATGGTACAGTCTATGAAGATGGTGTCACTATTCAGCGCGATGAATTTCTTGAAAAGATGATTGAAAGTAAGAGTCTTCCTCAAACATCGCAGCCATCAATCGGCACATTTCAAGCTGTTTATGATGATATTCATCAGAAATTTCCAGATTCCGAAATTTTAAGTCTCCATTTATCATCAGGGCTGTCAGGAACTGTCCGCGCTGCTGAACAAGCAGCCGCATTGACAAGTGCTAAGATTACAACATTTGACACATTAGCGGCTGACCGTGCGCAAGCATTTGTTGTCTTACAAGCGGCAAAAATGGCGTCCCAAGGGGCTACGATGGCTGAAATATTACCAGCGGTTGAAAAAGCTCGTGATGAGTCGCATATTTTTTTGAGTTTTACTTCTTTGACAAATATGGTTGCCGGTGGTCGCTTGAGTAAAACACAAGGAATTATCGGTAATTTGCTAAACATTAAGGTCGGTGCTGGTGTAACAAAAAATGATGGCACGGTTGAAGTACTGCTCAAAGGCCGAGGCATGAAAACTATTGCTAAATTCAACAATAATGTTATTGCTAAGATGCAAGAGTATAAGGAAGTATTGTCAATAGGTATCTCTCACGCAGGAATTCCAGAGGAAGCAGCTCAAATTGCAGCACGCTTAAAAGCAATTTGGCCTGATATTGAAATTCCAGTTTTAAATACAACACCAATTATTTCTACCCATACAGGCGTAGGCGCATTAGCAATTTTGTACCGAGCACGCTAAAATAAAAACCCCAGAATTTTATTTCTGGGGTTTTATTGTTGCATTAAAATTGGTACACTTAAAAAGCATTTATCAAAATCGGCAATCGTGCCGGACTGGTTCGGAAAATCCCAGAAAAAAAAACCAAGTGTGATTGTATTGTATCAATAAAATCACATATGACAGAAAGGAAAGATAAAATGCAAAAAGTTATAATTGACACGGATCCAGGAATTGATGATAGTTTAGCACTTTTGGTCGCATTAAAATCACCAGAGCTTGATGTTATCGCCATTACTGTTGTCGAGGGAAATGTCCCTACAAAAATCGGTGTTCAGAATACTCTCAAAGTGCTTGAAGAGGTAGGAAGGACTGATGTTCCTGTCTTTGAAGGGGCACATGAACCCTTGCAACATGAGTACATCAGTGCACAGGATACCCACGGATTGGATGGGTTAGGACAAAGTAATATTGCTGTCCCAATGATAGAGGCCAGCACAATAAGTGCCCATTCAGCATACAATCAGTTACTCACCAATCATAATGATGTTTGGGTACTGGCTTTGGGACCGTTGACAAATATTGCGCTAGCCATGCAAGAAAATCCCAAGGTTTGGCAAAATATGTCGCGCCTAATCATTATGGGTGGATCCTATCTTTCGAATGGAAATACCTCACCAGTTGCTGAATACAACTTCTGGGTAGATCCGAATGCAGCTGATTATGTTTTGAAAAATAGTCCTATTGTAGCTGAAATTGTCCCATTAGATGTTACTCGAAAAATGTTACTGACACCAAATATCTTGTCATTAATGCAGCGATTGAATCCTGAGCAATCAATATTTATCACAAAAATCATTAAGTTTTATTTTGATTTTCATTGGCAACAAGAACACGTGATGGGGGCGGTTATTAATGATCCACTTGTGATTATTCATGCATTATATCCTGAGTATACTCGTGGCATTAGTAAATATGTCACTGTAGTAACAGAAGGTGTAGCCCTCGGACAAAGCATAGTTGATATAGCTGATTTTTGGAAAAAAGAAGCGAACGCAGTGATTTTAACAGAGGTGGATTCTTTGCATGTTATGGCGGAAATCATAGCTCGCCTATTGGAAATTTCGTCAGCAACCATATTGACTGAATTAACCAATATTGCCACAGATCTTGAGGTATTATCATGAAAAAGCTATCTACTCAGCGTATCACGTTAATTGCCTTATTTATTGTGATTAATATTGTTGGTGGTCACATTGCTTTACTTGCCAAGTTACCAGTTTACTTAGACACGATTGGTACGCTTTTAGGCGCATCTTTTTTTGGTCCAGTTGGTGGCGTAGTCGTTGGTATTTTGACAGCATTAATAAACGGTACAACAGGTGACCCTTTTTCAATTTACTACATGCCTAGCCAAATTGTTACCGCTCTTGTGGCAGGATTAATTTACAGAAAAGTCAGCGCTACGGATGTTAAAAATATTTGGTGGTCAGCTTTGATCATATCCGTACCGGCGACAATTGTGAGTTCAGTAATTACCGTCATTCTTTTTCACGGCATTACTTCTTCTGGGTCAAGCACGATTGTACAGGTGCTTCACGGTCTTGGGGTCAACCAAACACTTTCTGTTTTTCTAGTACAGATTGGAACGGATTATCTCGATCGCCTGATTGGCGTGTATGTTGTAGCCGTAGTATATAGTGTTATCGTATCACGCGTTCATTTAATTTAAATATCACTTTATAAAATAAAAAAATAAAGAACGAGGAATACTTGTTCTTTGTACATAATGGTCATTTACGCTATAATGGTTACCAGTTAAGTTTCAGGAGAATTGCACATGCGAAAGTTTGCCATCAGTTTAATACCCATCTTATTGATTGGCATTGGGGCATTTTATGGCATCAAAACTTGGGAAAATCAAAAAAATGATTTAAATCAACCTCAAAAATCGGTGCAAAAAGTATCACATATTAATTTAGTTGCCCTTGGGGACTCATTAACAGAGGGTGTTGGAGACGAAAAAAATATGAAGGGGTATTCTGGGCGCATTGCTAAAAAAATTCGTGCACAATACAACGTTAGTGTCACTGTTAGTAATTTTGGTAAAGCAGGGGATCGATCTGACCAAATCAAAAAAAGATTGGATACGCAACAAAAATTTCAAAAACGATTACAAAAAGCTAATGTGATTGTAATGACCTCTGGTGGTAATGATTTGCAACAATTGCTTTTGAAAAATGTTTTGGCAACGTCTCCAAAGACGTTGTCAGCTGCCGTTAAAGCAGGGCAACAATCTTATCAACAAAAGTTATCTGCTTTGATAAAGGATATTCGCTCTTATAATTCTGATGCACCAATATTTATATTTGGAAATTATAATCCTTTATATGTTCATTTTGCCGATCGATCTGATTTTAATGACGACGTTAAGCTATTTAATAACATTAATGCTCAAGCTGCCAAAGAAGCTGGCAATGCATATTTTGTCAGTATTTTCAATTTAACGTATGGTCAATTTAAAACAACAACGCAACGAGAAGGGCTCATTAAGGAATCAGCTAACTCAAATAGCAGTTCAAATTCGAATGCTGCCATGACAGCCGTATTGACGGGTCAAAAGAATGTTAACAACGCATGGATTAGTACGGAAGACAATTACCACCCTAATAATAAGGGCTATAATTACATGACAACACAGTTATTTAACAAAATGAAAAAGGAAACAAAGCAATGGCTGATCAAACAATAGCTAGATCAAATAAAATAGTCAAAAAGAAAAAGCCAATTTGGTTCTGGCTTTTTTGGGGTCTAATATCTATATTATTGGTAGGTGGAATCTGGCTTTTCAATGAAGCTAGCGGGCCAGTAAAAATTAAGGACAATGTATCCAAGATCAGTAAATCGGACGCGACGTTTGATGTATCCTTAAATAAAAAACAAATCAATGCCTTAGTTGCTCATTATCTTAATGATACAGATAACAGTGGCTATACTTTTAAAATTGGGGATGACGTGATGATGTATGGTAGCGCCAAACTTTTGGGCCAAAAATTTAATTTTGGCATGGCGCTAGATGCCAAATTAACGCCTAATGGGAACATCGTTATGCAGGCGAAATCTTTAGCAATTGGTAACCTATCGTTGCCAATTAAAACTGTGATGAGTTACGTTAGATCAAGTTACGATGCGCCTGAATACGTCACAATCGTACCGAAGAAGAAGCAAATATTCATTGATATGAGTAAGTTACCCACAACGCAAGGCATTAAATTTAAAGCAAAGGTCATTAATATAAAAGCAGATCAGTTTGTTTTCCAAGGAGGTCTTGCTAATGAGAAAAAGTGATCGTTCATTTTACAATTGGTTAATGACAAATCGTAATTCTATGGCAGCCAATGAAGTGCAACAATTTGCAAACAATGCCTTTTTAGATTCGTCATTTCCAAAACAAAGTAGTGATTTTGATGAATTGTCACAGTACTTAGAAGAGAATACAACCTATTTAATGAGTATGACAACATTTGATGAAGCGTGGTCACTATACAACGCTGAGCGTTAATGTTAGAAAGGACATATGTTTAATGGCACAAATAATTCAATGGTTCCCAGGCCATATGGCCAAAGCCTTCCGTTTGATGCGGGAAAATTTAAAACTAGTCGACGTTGTTTTTGAGCTGGTTGATTCCCGTATTCCCGAAAGCTCACGTAATCCGGAAGTGGATAAGTTAATCGGCAATAAACCCCGTTTGTTAATTATGACTAAAGCTGATTTGGCAGATCCTGATCAAACAC
Source organism: Leuconostoc mesenteroides subsp. mesenteroides ATCC 8293 (assembly GCF_000014445.1). Classification (NCBI taxonomy): domain Bacteria; kingdom Bacillati; phylum Bacillota; class Bacilli; order Lactobacillales; family Lactobacillaceae; genus Leuconostoc; species Leuconostoc mesenteroides. Next base: position 740,709 of record NC_008531.1, read on the forward strand.
GGGCATGGAAAAAACATTTTGAAGCACAAGGATACACAGTACTTGTGCTCGACACGCGTGACCCAAGAACTCCGCAATTAGTGACTAAAGCAGCCCGACGAGCAGTTGAAGCAAAAAAAGCAGCACAACTAGCAAAAGGTATCCAAGATCAGCCTATTCGCGCCATGATTTCTGGGGTGCCAAATGTCGGTAAGTCAACATTATTGAATCACTTGGTAATGAAAAATGTTGCGCCAACGGCGGATCGACCAGGTGTAACGAAGAAAATTGCTTGGCTAAAAACACCAACAAAATTAGAATTACTGGATTCTCCTGGGGTGCTCTGGCCAAAGTTTGAAGATCAAAACATCGGCATGAAATTAGCATTAACAGGAGCGGTGAAAGATACAATCTTTGCCAAAGATGATGCTGCGCTATTTTTGATCAACTTTTTTCGAGAATATCGACCAGAGGCCATTATTGAGCGATATCATTTGAACGACAATATTTTTGATCAAGAAAATGTAGATGTTTTATTATCCATCACAAGCAAATTAGGATTCAAAGACGATTATGACAAGGCCAGTGAACGAATACTAAATGATCTTAGAAAAAATAAACTAGGGGCGTTTACACTTGATTTAATTGAGACGAAAAATGACTGACACAATTGCAAATATTAAATTACAACTCAAAAACACATCTCCTAATGACGAGCAGTTGCTAATTTGGCAACAAGATAAGCGTGTTGGTGTACAAAATGCATTGAAGGCTTGGCAAAAAAAGCAAGTGATGTTGCGGGAAAAACGCGAGCATTTTTTATCTCGTTTTGATATTGAGCGTCAGTACTGGATGCAAGGCTACGACTTAATTGCTGGCGTGGATGAAGTTGGTCGGGGGCCTTTAGCTGGCCCAGTTGTTGCGGCAGCTGTTATTTTACCGCATGATTTTGATGTTTTAGATGTCATAGATTCTAAGCAACTGTCTGCAAAAAAAAGAGACGAGTTGTACGACAAAATTATAGAAAAAGCAATTTCTATAGGTGTTGGCAGGGTCGAAGCCTCAATTATTGATGAAATTAATATTTATGAAGCAGCACGTGTTGCGATGACCGAAGCAGTCAACCAGTTGGCTCCTATACCTGAAGCTTTATTAATAGATGCTATGCGGTTAGATTTAGATTTGCCGCAAGAATTTTTAATTAAAGGAGATGCACGAAGTAATTCTATAGGTGCAGCCAGTATTATTGCAAAGGTCACACGTGATCGCCTAATGGCTTCTTATGGTTTAAAATATCCTGGTTATGGTTTCGAAAAAAACGCTGGATACGGTACAAAAGAACATCTTGAGGGTATAAAAAAAATCGGCATTACACCGATTCATCGTAAAACATTTGCACCCATTAAAGATATATTATGATGCACTGTAATATGACTAAGAGACTGATTGCCATCATCCAGTCTCTTTTTTTGATTACAATTGTGTTAAAGTGTGTCCGCTCAGCATTTTCGGTAAATCCATGTGAGGCCATAGCTTCTGCTAAACGAGTTGACCACCGGAGTGAGACCAAAATAGCTTTGAAAAATAATTGTGGTGAGTAAAATGTTAAAGATTCACCACGCATTAAAGCTGCCGTTCGGATAGTCTGGACTTCTTGTTTAACACGGGGCACAAAGGATAATGCACCGCGAAGACCGTAGACAAAAGTGGTTGGCACACGAAATTTTTGTTCGAGTGTGTCTAGAAGCAAGATCATGTCAGTTGTAAACGAAAAAGCCGCTCCTAGGAATATGTAGGCAACAATTCGAGTCATCATGATAATTGCCATTTCATGGGAACCAAAAGTTGTAAATGATGTCCATGCACCTAAGACAGGCAAGATAGGCATGGCAATTAATAGCAAATAACGTTTCCAAGACAGTTTTGAAAAAACAAGATAAATACCAGCAATAATCGCTACAACAACATTGACTTGATAATTAAGGACAAAAGTTAGTTCGATGCTAACGATAAGTATAAGTAGAAATTTAACACTTGGATTCATAAAAAATGCTCCATATATTGTAAAGTTCGATTAGATAGATGCAAATGATAATCAATGATTGGGCGTAGCTGATCTAGTTGGTGGCTAATAATAATAAAACGTTGCCGTCCATTATCTGCGATTTCTCGTAAAATTTCGCCTACAACCCGAACGGAATCTGTGTCCAGACCAGCAATAGGTTCGTCTAACAATAATATTGGTGTGCCAACAATTAACATCACCAAGAGTTGAACTTTTTTCTTTTGCCCGCCAGAGAGCTGATAAACGACATGATCTTGTAGCCCATCCAAATTTAAGCGCTCTAAGTAACGAGTAATTACGTTTTCGGACCATTTTTCTGGTTGTTGCGCATGTTGCATGCTCAACGCGATTTCCTCACGAATCGTCATTCGTAAAAACTGCCGTTCTGCATTTTGAAAGATCAATGCTACTTGTTTTGCATATTTAGCAGCATTAAATTTTTTGATATTTTGATCTATATACAAAATGTCACCTTGGTAGGATTTTAGTCGAGTTAGCGCATTGAAAAGGGATGACTTGCCTGTGCCATTTGCTCCAGTAAAGAGCGTAATTCCACCGGGAGCCAAAGGTAAATCAGAAATACTAATTAATTGACGTTGCCCCACTAAAAGTTCAAAATTTTTTAATTGCAAAACACCTTCTTTAGGTAATTGCAGGTGGACATTTTGTTCCGGTAAAATACGATTCTGAAAGTTACTAACAGTTGCTACTTTTTTGTGGTGTATTTCCCACACATGATCAACAAGTGGTTCGTACCCATGTAAATCATGATCAGTGATTAATATAGTGGTTTGTCCCTGTATTTGCAAATCTTTCAATTTAGCTAATAGGTCTTGGCGAGATTGGCTATCAATATTTGCAAAAGGTTCGTCTAATAATAAGAAATCACTTTGCATTGCAACAATGATAGCCAATGCAACTTTTTGTTTTTCACCACCTGATAAGGTGTCAATGTCTTGATGAGTTAAGTCTGAAATACCAACAAATTCTAGAGCGTGCGTTGCACGTTGCTTGATATCAGAAGGATGAACTTGCAAGTTTTCTAAAGTGAAAATCAATTCATCCAGTGGCGTTTTCATAACAAATTGGGTGTCTGGATCTTGAAATAAAAAACCGACGACTTTGGCTTTCTCGTTAGCCGGTAATGTGGTAACTGCTTGATCATTAACAAGTACTTCACCTTTTAGTTGCGGATATAATCCTGCAAATATTCGGAGAAGGGTTGATTTTCCAGAGCCAGAGGGACCAATTAGCAGGTTAAAACTATTGTGAGATATTGACATGGTGGTATCATCAAGTATTTTTGTATTGCCATATGACAAACTGATATGTTTTAAATGAGTAACCATAATAATTCCCTATGTACGCGGAAATTCCGCTTATTTATATTTATCTGTTTTCTTTGCAATGGTTAAAACATCAGAATCTGTAGCCATGTTTATTTTGCTGTATACCATGACAGGGATGTCACTAATTTCTGCTGCAACCTTGGGCAAATTTTTTAAAATATCCATTAGTTGATCGTAATCACCTTCGAGAGTTGATTCGAAAGCACCTACCTGATAGTTGACACCACTCTTGTCAATATAAGCAATCACATGATCAACTATGCGAATGACTTCTTCTGTGTCAGCTGTCATCGGCAATACTTGGACCGCAATACTTGATATCATGAGACCACCTCGTTTTTATTGACCTCTAGGATACCTGATTTAGCAACTAATTTTTGTGTGAAGTAAACGATAACTCCTGCAAAAATAGCTGCTGAAATGAGGCGAGTAATAAATAATCCAATCAACAAACCAAATGAGTAGTCAGCATAACCATTACGGAACAGGTCCCAAATAAACGTCACAATGGTAACTGTGATGACAGACATTGACAAACTCGTTTTGTCCCAACGACGGTAGCCAAATACAGCAAATCCAAGTTCGGTACCAAACCCTTGGATTAATGCAGAAACAACGTTCATGACACCCCATTGAGAGCCAAACACCATTTCAATTGTGCCGCCAAGTGTTTCACCTATAATTGATGCGCCAGGACGACGTAAGATGAACCCAGCCATCGGACCAGCCATTAGCCAAGGACCCAATGTTGCATCATTAGCATATGCGCTTAATCCAAATGGTGTTAAAAAGGCAGCGATGACATTATAACCAAATGCCCAAGCCCAAAATATAAATCCAAAAAAAACACCGATTAGTGCGATGAAGATAACATCGCGAAGTGACCATTTGTTTGCAGACATTTGCAAAACCTCCTAAAATTTCCGATATTAACCAATAGGTGCATGAGCTATACAACTGTTTACATGACTTATTGGTTAATAATTGATGTAACCGAAATCACCGCAAAATCGGGTGTAATTAGAAAAAGCCAGACTTCACAAGGAAGACTGGCTTGAAAAATTGTGGTCATGATCTCAATGCAGAAACGTTACTTAACAAACTTGTGTTATTTCATCATCATATATTATAGTGATAACGTTACAAAACATAGTACCGTCATATATTATAGTGATAACGTTACAAAACATAGTACCGTCAAGATATGTCAGTTCATTAATACATTTTCAAGTAAATCTCCCTACGCTAGTATTAACTAGATCAGGTGTGATGGGTTTTATCTCAGCGCGACGGCACCCCAGATTTTGGTGTTTTCAGTTATTTGTGAAAAGCTCACGCCTAGAGTGTAACACAAGACAAATTATCGTGCAAACTATTCGTATGCAATAGAATTTAATCCCAAAATTATGTTATATTTTCTAACATTCTAATGTTTTTAATTATGAAATTTGAGTATGATATAATTTGTGGTCTTTATTAATTAAAAGTACATGATATCAGCGAGATATTGACTTATTTGTTATACTAAAATGAGTAAAAAAAACAACTCTAAGGATAGAAAATGGACAGTATTCATCTTTCACCACGGCTTGCAGCTGTGGCTTCATTTGTACCCAAAGGCGCAAGGTTAGCCGATATTGGCTCTGATCACGCCTATTTACCTGCTAATCTATTAATCAATAACAAAATATCGTTTGCGATTGCTGGTGAGGTTGCTAAAGGACCTTACGAAAATGCGCAGCACGAAATTGTTCGAAGAGCGTTAACCACACAACTTGAGGCGAGATTGGCGAATGGATTAGCGGCAATTAAAGATGAGGATCATATTGACACGGTCACAATCGCTGGTATGGGTGGTGTCTTAATTACAGATATATTAGAAGCGGGATTTTCAAGAGCAAAACGTTTTGAAACGCTTATACTACAACCTAATACTGATGAGCACATTGTGCGAACGTGGCTAAACAATCATCAGTATAAAATTAACGACGAGGTTATTGAACAAGAGGATAACCACTTTTATGAAATTATGATTGCAACAAAGGGCACCCAAAGTTTATCAAGCCTCGATAAAAAATTTGGTCCTGTCTTGCGAAAGAGAAAAACGTCAGTTTTTGTTGCTAAATGGCAGAAAGAATTGGATCGTATCGACACAATTTTTGAAAATCTTGAATTTGCTGGAAAAGCTGATTCACCCATTTATCAAGATTGGAAAAAAAAATATCAGCAAATTCAGGAGGTTATCAAGTGATTGCACAAGAGTTAATTGACAAGATTGAACTTTTTGCGCCGAAACAATTAGCTGAGGAGGGTGACCCCACGGGACTGCAAATTGGTGATCCTAAACAGCCTGTACATCGAGTAATGACAGCCCTTGATGTTCGTCCAGAAGTGGTTCAAGAAGCAATTGATAATCAGGTCAATTTTATATGGGCACACCATGAGGTCATGTTCTTCCCGGCGAAAAATCTAGACTTATCACAGCCTCAAAATCGAATGTATGCAGATTTGATTCAACACCATATCGTTGTTTATGCTTCACATACTAATATGGACAGTGCACAAGGTGGCATGAATGATTGGTTGGCCGAGGCACTTGGTATTCAAGATGTAGTGCCTTTAGTACCAAATGTAGATAAGAAAACTGGTCTTGGCAGGATCGGACAATTAGAGCAACCAATTTCTGTACAAGAATACGCTGTGAAAATTCGTGATTTGTTTCATGTTCAAGCAGTGCGTGTTATTGCTAAAGATGTGACAAAGCCAATTCAAAAGATCGCTGTGCTAGGTGGAGATGGTGGCCGTTGGTGGCGGGTTGCGCAACAAGCAGGAGCTGATGCCTACGTCACAGCCGATGTCTACTATCACGTTGGGCATGACATCTTGGCTTCAAATTTTATTGTGATTGATCCTGATCATCATATGGAAGCTATTGCTAACGAAAAAATGGTTGATAAGGTCAAAGAATGGTTTGGTGACACTGTTGATGTAGTTGCTACAAAAATCAATACAGATCCATACAAATATATTTAGTTAACGGTTAAAACAGTGAGCAAATGCTCAAAAAGGAGTAATATATGACAAAGTATCCTGAATTGACAGAACGTTTTTTGAAGTATGTAAAGGTAGATACACAATCTGATGAGAACTCAGAAACAGTGCCGTCATCACCTAAAGAGGTCGCTTTTTTGGCAGATTTAGCTGAGGAGTTAAAAGCTATTGGTCTTGAAAATGTACGCACCATGAAGGATGGTTATGTATTTGCGGAATTATCAAGCAATATTGATGACAGTGCTGTGCCTACAATTGGCTTTATTGCACACGTTGATACTGCAGATTTTAATGGAGCGAACATTAACCCACAAATTATTGAAAATTACGACGGCCAATCGTCAATTAAGTTGGGAAATAGTGGTTACGAATTGACAACTAACGAATTTCCTAGCTTAAAAAAATATGCGAGACATACTCTAATTACAACTGATGGCACAACACTATTAGGTGCTGATGATAAAGCTGGAGATGCTGAAATCATTACGGCAGCTCAGTATTTAATTGCACATCCAGAGATCAAGCATGGTGATTTGCGATTTGCTTTTGGACCAGATGAAGAGATTGGTATTGGTGCCGATCATTTTGATGTTGAAACATTTGGTGCTGACTTCGCTTATACAATGGATGGCGGACCGTTAGGCGAGCTTGAATGGGAGACATTTAATGCTGCGAGCGCCGTTATCACAATTCAGGGACGAAATGTTCATCCAGGAACTGCAAAAGATACAATGGTTAATGCCATTCAACTAGCATTTGATTTCCATGAACAACTTCCAGTCCATGATCGGCCAGAAAATACTGAAGGAACAGAAGGATTTTGGCATCTTCTAGCAGTTGACGGTAATCCTGAAGAAGCAACCCTGCGATATATTGTTCGTGATCATGATCGAAATATATTTGAAGAACGTAAGCAAAGATTATTAGATATTGCCGATGCCTTTAATCAGAAATTAGGGGAAAAGCGTATTAAAGTTGTATTGAAAGATCAATACTATAATATGGGTGAAATCTTGAAAGATGATATGCGTTCAGTTAATTTGGCTGAAAAAGCGATGAATAACTTAGAGATTAAACCAATTATTGAGCCTGTCCGTGGCGGTACCGATGGTTCAAAAATAACTTTCCTAGGGCTACCAACACCAAATATTTTTGCCGGTGGCGAAAATATGCATGGCCGTTTTGAATATGTTTCTACAACTGTTATGGAACAGGCAACAGACGTCATTTTAGAAATTGTAAAACTTGCACAAGAAAAATAACTTTTAGATAAACAAAAAAGAGCTCAACTGAGCTCTTTTTTAATCTTGTGATTTATTCTTCAGACGCAACTTCTTTTGGTGCAGCTGATCCTGAAATTGCTGGAATTGCAACTAGCGCAACTTCACCAACAATGACAGCAATGACAGCAACAGTAACAAAATCATAAGTACCAGAATTCAATTGGGATACAATATAACCCAAAATCTCACCAAATATTGCCGACCAAATTGCTACCATAATGTATTTCATGATTTTTACCTCTTTACTGTCATTATAATACACCTTTTTTCACAAATGGCAAGTTTTTAAGGGAATTTAAACAAGAAAATAGAAAATGTCTAATCTGTGATTTTACGGAACCCTAATATTTGTTAAAATTAACGACTTTTCTGTGATTTTTCTGTATAATTAAAGAAAACGGATGTTCGTATAAGGAGTTGAAATGTACGCACCGCTTCAAATTTTAAGCAGTTATAGCTTATTAAAAAATCCAAATACAATTGAACAAATTGTCCAAACGGCAAAGACTCGTGGTTATGAAGCCATTGCACTGGCTGATGTTAATGTAATGTACGGGGCGATAGACTGGTTTCGACAAACAAAAAAGCATGGGATTAAACCTTTATTTGGCTTGACATTAATGGTCAACGGACTTGTGAATACTGCCACGCTATTTCCAGTCGTACTATTAGCTGAGAATCAAGTAGGCTACCAAAATCTAATGTGGCTATCATCAGCCAAGATGACTAGTCAAGGAGATTTTCAGTGGGAAACAATGGTTAAACACTTAGACGGTATAAACATTGTTTTTCCAACTGACAGTGAGCTCGTTCAGCTCATCTCTTCAGGGTATGAGGAAGTTAATAATTATTGGCACCAACTCCTCACCCTTGTTGACGAGCGCCATTCTTTTATTGGTATTAATTCGCAAATGGCACCGCAGATACAAGAGAGGTTAGCACAATTTAGCGAACGTACTGGTGGTCATATGATTGCTTTAGATGATATTGATTATCTTAACTCAGATGATGCTTTCACCACTCAAGTTTTAAAAGCAATTGATGCAAATGTTAAATTGGACGATATTAAAATTTTGGCTCAACAACAAGGCTCACATATTTTAAGAGATTTAGCTGTCGTTCAGCAAGAATACCAAGGTACAGAAATACTAAAGACAGCCTATATTAATAACGAATTATTGGTATCAAAAAGCAATGTCAGCATTGAATTTAAAGATACAGCTTTACCACCCTTTGAAACACCATCTGGCGTGACCAACGCACAGTTTTTAGAAACGATTGCTGTCAGTGGATTAAAAAAACGATTGCAAGGGCATAATGTGAGTTTGAACTTGTACGAAGAAAGATTGCAGCACGAATTAAAAACCATTGAAGTGTTAGGATTTAGCGATTACTTCCTGATTGTTTGGGACATTGTTAACTTCGCACATAAAAATCACATTCAAACTGGACCAGGACGTGGCTCTGTCGCTGGATCTTTGGTTGCGTACAGTTTACAAATTACCGATGTAGATCCTTTGCAATTTAACTTGCTATTTGAACGTTTTCTAAATGATGAGCGAGTGCAAATGCCTGATATTGATATTGATTGGCCACCAAGCAAACGTGAAGAACTATTCACCTACCTTCATCAAAAGTACGGGAAAAGAAATTTTGGTCAAATTATTACATTTGGTACTTTAGCTTCTAAACAAGCTCTACGCGATGTTGGTAGGGTGTTTGGATTACCAACCCCGACATTGAGCAAGTTGAGTGCTAGTATACCTGAAGGAAAAAATGGACGTAAGGTGTCCATTGATGATGCGCTTAAAGCACCACAATTACAGAATGCCCTTCGTGATATTGATAATGGTAGATTGTTATTACAAACGGCGTTGAAAATTGAAGGCTTACCAAAAAATTACTCTACACATGCGGCAGGAATTGTACTTAGTGCGAATCCTTTGGTACAAACATTGCCTGTGCAATCTGGTACGGAGGGACGCTTATTAACACAATTTGAAAAAGATCCGGTTGAACAATTAGGGTTACTTAAAATTGATATTCTAGGACTACAAAATTTAGCCATTTTAAGCCAGGCACTCTATTATGCTCAAAAAGAGCTACCAGAAGGGTTTGATATTACCAAAATTGCTTTAGATGATGCCAAAACCTTAGCATTATTTGCTAAAGGCGACACAAATGGGGTTTTCCAATTTGAATCTGCAGGCATTAAAAATGTGTTGCGAAAGCTGAAGCCAGCCACCTTTGAACATATTGTGGCTGTTAACGCGCTTTATCGTCCTGGTCCTGCACAAAATATTGATAAGTTTATCGCTCGACGCCATGGTAAAGAAGCAGTGACGATCCCAGACCCTAGTTTGAAATCTATTTTGGCGCCCACTTTTGGTATTATTGTATATCAAGAGCAAGTTATGCTAGTTGCGGAATCATATGCTGGATTCACGCTAGGTGAGGCGGATGTTTTACGAAGTGCCATGTCGAAGAAAAAAGTCGACAAAATGCAGAAATTGCATGAACAATTTATTAAAGGCGCTTTAAAAAATGGGCATGATCAAGAACAAGCAGAACTTATTTTTTCTTATATTGATGAATTCGCTAATTATGGTTTTAATCGTTCTCACGCAGTTGCTTATAGTAAATTGGCTTTTGAACTGGCCTATCTAAAGGCACATTATCCAGTTGCTTTTTTTACAGCTCTATTAAATGCAAATCTGGGTGAACAGAAAAAAGTGCAACAATATGTTTCTGAAGCCAAAATACGCGGAATTGTAGTATTAGCGCCAGATGTCAACAAGTCATATAAGTTTTGGACATCTATCGAAAACCAATTACAAATGGGTTTGAATAATATCCGTGGTGTTCGTACAGACTTTGTGACTGGTGTATTGGAAGAGCGCCAGAATAATGGTTCATTTCAAACAATCCAGTCCTTTGTAAGACGTTTGCCAGATAAAATGCGTAAACGAGAAGTGTTAGAGCAGTTAGTATATGCTGGTGCACTTGATTCGTTTGGCTATAATCGACGCGAACTAATCGAAAATATAGCGAGTTTGATTGAAGGTGCAAGCTTTGGTAACTTAATTTTGGAAGAAACGAAAATTAAGAAGTATGATGATTTTGCTTTGTCTGATCGTCTGAAAAAAGAAAAAGAAGTCATTGGCGTAAATTTATCAGGTCATCCTTTAGATACATATGTTGATTTCATTTTGGAAAATGGTTTTAGTCAAATAGGAAATGTCGTACAGCCCAGTCAGGTTGAAAAAATAATCGCAATTGTCGACAGTATTCGCCAGATCCGCACTAAAAAAGGGGATGACATGGCTTTCGTGAAAGTCTCTGATACCACTGGAGAAATTAGTGTAACTATATTCCCACAACTATTTAAAAAAATAAGCAATTTTCTAAAGCCCGGAACAATATTGAGTATTGCTGGTAAATCAGAGCGTGATATGCGGAATGAAATCGCTATTGTGGCTAATCATATTAATTTAGCGCCAGAACCCCAGCGCGTTCAATCTATTCAAGGGACCTGGTTTCTTCAGCTTGACGAAAAGCATGACACACCGGAAAGACGTGAGGAAATCAGCCAAATCATGAAAAAACATCATGGCCATAATCCAGTGGTGATTCACTGGCAAAAAGATGGTAAAAATCAAAAACTTGATCAAGAATTTTGGATGACTAGTGAAACCGTTATCATGCGCGAATTAGCAGCTTTACTAGGCAGTGAGAATATTATTTTTAAACAAACTTACTAATAATATGACTTGTACAAATGGGTCATAATGTATAAAATAGAGATTGGGTAGAGTTGCACAAGCAACAACCAAGATAACTAAGGAGCTATTTAACCATGAAAAAGACGAAAATCGTCTCAACACTTGGTCCGTCATCATCTGATGTCGAAACAATCGTAAAGTTAATCCAAGCGGGCGCCAACGTATTCCGTTTTAACTTTTCACACGGTGATCACGAAGAACATTTGGGTCGTATGAATGCTGTTCACGAAGCCGAAAAGATTACTGGTAAGACAGTTGGTATTTTGTTGGACACTAAGGGTGCTGAAATCCGTACAACAAAGCAAGCTGACGGCAAGATCGAATTCCATACAGGTGACACATTGCGTATTGCAATGGATGAAAACCTTGAAGGAACGAAAGAAAAAATCGCCGTTACATACGCTGGTTTGTTCGATGATGTTAAAGAAGGTGGACAAGTCTTGTTTGATGATGGGTTGCTTGGTACAACTGTTATCGAAAAAGATTCAGCCACTCGCGAATTAGTTGTTCGCGTTGATAATGATGGTATTTTGGGATCACGTAAGGGTGTTAACGCACCTGGTGTTTCAATTAACTTGCCAGGTATTACTGAAAAAGATGCTGATGACATCCGTTTTGGTTTGGATCACGAAATCAACTATATTGCTGCTTCATTCGTTCGTAAGCCTGAAGATGTGCTTGAAATTCGTGGACTATTGAAGGAAAAGAACATGGAACATGTTCAAATTATTCCTAAGATTGAATCACAAGAAGGTATTGACAACCTTGATGCAATTTTGGAAGTTTCAGATGCCTTGATGGTACCACGTGGTGACATGGGTGTTGAAATTCCTGCTGAAAACGTGCCTTTGGTTCAAAAAGACATGATTCGCAAGATGAACAAGGCAGGTTTACCTGTTATTACTGCTACACAAATGCTTGACTCAATGGAAGAAAACCCACGTCCTACGCGTGCCGAAGCTTCCGATGTTGCCAACGCTGTGTTTGATGGTACTGATGCAACAATGTTATCAGGTGAATCAGCTAACGGAGACTATCCAGTTGAATCTGTTGCCACAATGGCTGCTATCGACGAAAAAGCTGAAACTTCATTGCGCGAAAACGGTCGTCATGAGGATATTTTCTTCGATGAGACTGATTCAACGGAAGCTGTTGCAGCATCTGTTGCTCGTATCGCACGCAATGTGAACGCTAAGGCTGTTGTTGTATCAACTAACTCTGGTTACACTGCACGTATGGTTTCAAAGCACCGTCCTGATGTTAACATTTTGGCCGTTACTTATTCAGAACGCGTACAACGTGGTTTGACATTGAACTATGGTGTTGTTCCAGTAGTTTATGATGCACCAAAGACTATTGACGAAATGGTTGACTTAGCTAAGAAGGCCGTAAAAGACCAAGGATTGGCTAATTCAGGTGATACTATTGTTATTGCAGCAGGTGTACCAATGTCACAATCAGGTACAACAAACATGTTGACTGTTCAAACAGTATAATAATTCTAGTTTATACTTGTAAAAAAGACTATAATGATTTGATTATTCAAATCACTATAGTCTTTTTTAATTTAATGTAAGAAAAGCTACCACAGTTTAATACCAAAATTTAGCGAACTGCTAATATTAAATTAATAATAAAAAAACAAGTAGGAGTGATTTAATGAACAGTGGTGATTTAGCATGGGTTTTAGTTTCAGCTGCATTAGTCTGGGTAATGACACCTGGATTAGCCTTGTTCTACGGTGGCTTAGGTGAGCGTAGAAACTTGTTACACACGATGTTTATTCCAGTTATGATTATTGGAATTGCTTCGTTAGTATGGTTTGTTGTTGGATATACGTTATCATTTGGTGGTAGTGGAAATGTGATTGGTAATTTTAAACATTTGTTCTTAACGAATGTTTCATTCACGCATTCTACTAAAGATTTAACAATTCCTGACGGTGCATTTGCCCTGTTCCAAGGTATGTTTCCGATAATAACAGCCGCAATTATTACTGGATCCGTCATTGGTCGAGTTAGAATTAAAGCATTGCTCGTATTTATTGCACTTTGGTTGATTTTCATTTACTCACCGTTAGCGCACATGGTTTGGGGCGGTGGCTTCTTGGCTCAGTTAGGCGCAATTGATTTTGCTGGTGGAACTGTTGTTCATATTTCTAGTGGTGTAACTGGATTGGTGCTGGCTTTGATGATTGGACATCGTCATATTGACAAGCACATACCTGTACGACCTTCTTATGTTTTGATTGGTGGCGCTTTGTTATGGGTTGGATGGTTTGGTTTCAACTCTGGATCAGCTCTTGCAGCAAATGGCACAGCTGTTCTAGCATTAGTTAACACATGGTTAGCATCAGCGGCAGCTGTATTGACTTGGGGTCTTGTTGAATATAAGTATCATGGACGTGCTACATTATCCGGTATTACTAGTGGTGGTGTTGCTGGTCTAGTTGCTATTACGCCTGCTGCTGGTTTTGTGGCACCATGGGCAGCTGTAGTGATGGGACTCTTAGCTGGTTTTATAGGCTTTGCTGGTATCACATTTGTTAAAAATAGTTTTGGATATGATGATACATTAGATGCTTTTGGTATTCATGGTATTGGCGGCGCCGTGGGTGCAATATTGACAGGTGTATTTGCTGATAAAAGTGTTGGCGGTGTTGCTGGTCTAATCAACGGGAATATATCATTGGTTGGTAAGCAGTTAGTCGCAATTTTATTTACTATCGCATTTGCTGCGATTGGCACATATGTTTTAGCTAAAATAACAGAACTCATTGCTGCACCACTGCGTTTGACAGCTGATGAAGAAGCTGAAGGTTATGACGCAATTATGCATGATTTGACTGTGGAATAAAGGACAATGGTCCTTTTTATTTTGCCTGATATTTAGTGCATAAACTACCATCAATCACGGCAATATGGTAGAATAAAGGAAACATATAAAGGGGATTTGCTTTTTGACAGCACAAGTTCAGCAAATTTTTACATTTGAAAATGTGGAGCAACAGACTAAGTTGCTTGGCGTTAATGATAATTTTTTACAGTTAATCGAAGAAGGACTAACTGTGCGACTTCATGCTCGTGGTGACCAAATGACCATCTCAGGTGATGAGGATAAAGTGCCATTAGCTAAAGCTGTACTACGCGAATTAACTAGATTAATTAAGCATCAAATTAATATATCCGATACTGACGTTGTGAGTGCAATAACAATGGCACAGCGTGGAACATTGGAATATTTTGGTGACCTATACTCTGAAGTACTAATTCGTGATAATAAAGGGCGTTCCGTTCACGTTAAAAATTTAGGTCAACGCCAGTACGTCCAATCAATTCGTAAAAATGATGTCACGTTCGGCATCGGACCGGCTGGAACAGGAAAGACTTTTTTAGCAGTTGTTATGGCAATATCAGCCTTGAAGCGTGGTGACGTCGAAAGAATTATTATCACACGTCCTGCTGTTGAAGCAGGTGAGTCACTAGGATTTCTTCCAGGTGATCTGAAAGAAAAAGTAGATCCATATATGCGTCCTATTTACGATGCTATGAATGCATTAATTGGCGCGGAACAGACCCAGCGGTTAATGGAGCGTGGTGTGGTCGAAATTGCGCCACTGGCCTATATGCGTGGTCGAACATTGGATGATGCATTTATTATTCTAGATGAAGCACAAAATACAACGAATCAACAAATGAAAATGTTCCTAACGCGTTTTGGATTTGGCTCAAAAATGATTATTAATGGGGACATCTCTCAAATCGATTTACCATATGGTGCAAAATCCGGGCTCATTTCGGTCCAACGTATTTTGAAAGACGTGAATCATGTATCGTTTATTCATTTTGGTAGTGCCGATGTGGTTCGTCATCCGGTTGTCGGTCTAATAGTTGGTGCCTATGAAGCAGCTGAGAAAAAATTAGCCGAATTAAAAAAGGAGCAAATTAACTAATGGATTTGGCTATTATTGACCAAACAAAAGCTGGTGTTAATCAATATCATCAGGATCTGGTTCGTTGTGTACTAGATTATGCTGGCAAATATTTGGAATTGCCAGATAATACAGAAATGTCTGTAACATTTATGAACAATGAAGAAATTCATCAATACAATAAAAAATATCGTGGTATAGACAAACCCACTGACGTCATTAGTTTCGCAATTGAGGAAGACGGTGATGATCTTCCGGTTTTACCAGACGAATTGATGGATGCCGAGTTAGCGAAAAATATTGGTGATATCCTGGTTTCTGTGGATATTATTAATTCTCAGGCAGAGTACTTGGGGCATAGCTATGAACGTGAGTTAGGCTTCCTAGTGGTGCATGGCTTCTTACATTTGAATGGATATGATCATATGTTAGGCGATGCAGAAGAAAAAGAAATGTTTGATTTACAACGAGAGATTTTAGATAATTATGGCCTCAAAAGATAAAAAGCTAGAAGGTGCGCCTAAAGACTACAATAAAAAAGTACAACGAAACAGTACATTTTTTCGAGCCATGAGAAACTCTTTGCACGGTATTTGGCTGATACTAGTCAGAGAACGCAACATGCGAATACATATCTTGCTAGGATTTCTCATTTTGCTTGTGGGCTTACATCTTGGCTTAAACCGTGCAGATTGGTTGTGGGTTGCGGTCGCAGTATTTACAGTGATATCGAGTGAGTTTTTGAACACGATTATTGAAGCTGTGGTTGATTTGGTTGTCGAAAAAAGATATCATCCACTTGCCGGGCTGGCAAAAGATGTCGCTGCTGGTGGCGTTTTAGTTGCCGTGGGTTTTGAAATTATTATCTTATTGATTGTATTTCAACCTTATGTTTGGCGGCATTTTGGTATTGTTACCAATTTTTCACAATTTATTCATGACTTTAGTAAATAAAACACATACAGGAGAATGCGGCCAAAGACCGTATATATATTATGACAGAATCTACTTTTAAATCAGGATTTGTGGCGATTATTGGTCGTCCAAATGTTGGTAAATCGACGCTTTTGAACCGCATCGTTGGCGAAAAAATTGCCATTATGTCAGATAAAGCACAAACTACCCGTAATAAAATACAAGGCATCTATACAACGGATGATGCACAAGTTGTGTTCATTGACACGCCAGGTGTACATAAACCACAAAATTCACTCGGTGATTTTATGGTAAAATCTGCATTTTCTGCGCTTCATGAGGCAGATGCAATCTGGTTTGTGGTAGATGCTTCAATGGCACGTGGTCGTGGTGACGATTTCATTATTGACCGGTTACAAGAAGTTAAAAATACACCAATTTATTTACTAATTAACAAAGTTGATTTATTAGCGCCAAATGACTTGCTTGATGTTATTGCTAGCTATCAGAATGATGCGCCTGAGTGGGCTGAAGTATTTCCAATTTCTGCCACAGAGGGTGATAATGTTCCAGAGTTGTTGGACAATATTGTGTCTCACTTGGATGAAGGGCCTCAATATTTCGATGCAGACCAATTAACGGATCACCCTGAACGTTTTGTTATTGGAGAATTAATTCGCGAAAAGGTATTGCAGTTAACACGTCAAGAGGTACCACATTCAGTTGCTGTCGTTATCGACAAAATTGCTCGTGAAAATGAAGAAAAAATTCATATTCAGGCATCAATTATTGTTGAACGACCAACACAGAAGAATATCATCATTGGTAAACAGGGTGCGATGATCAAAGATATTGGTACGAGGGCGCGCAAGGACATTGAACGCTTACTCGGGGACAAAGTTTTCCTTGAAACTTGGGTTAAGGTTGAGCCTCGCTGGCGTGACCGACCACAAGCTTTGCAGACATTAGGATATCGTCAAGAAGATTACTAAAATGATGCTGTATCAAAGCACCGTGTTGTCATAAAGAAAAATTTTGGCGATTGATTTAGTGGAGTCATTATGGCAATTATTCGTGGCATTGTATTATATACACGACAATATAAAGATAATGATTTATTAGTTCGCATACTAACGGAAACGTACGGCATGCGAACTTTTTTGGCGCGAGGTGCAAAGAAAGCTACTTCTAAACTCTCAGCTGGTACACAACCTTACACAATTGTAACTTTTGATGGTGCTCTACCGAAACGAGAAACCGGACTAGGTTACATGAATGATGTTCAAGATATAAAAGTATATTCACGGCTTATCGAAGATATCGAAGCAAATGCCTATGCTGCGCTGATTGCTAGTTTAATTGATGCTTCCTTTGAAGAAGGGGAAAAGATAACACGCTGGTATAATCAACTTTATGTCGCGCTACAGAAACTAGATGAGGGACTCGATCCTCAAATTATTGCTAATATTTTTGAAATTCAATTACTTGTTCCTCTAGGGGTGGCGCCAAACTTAAGGGCTGATCCGATTACAGGTCAAGTAGATGGGAAATTTGATTATTCTGAAAAGTACAATGGCATTATTTCAGAACATCATTTTAATCTGGACGATCAGCGATTAATGCTTGATCAAAAAACTGTGTTTTATTTACGTCAATTTAGCGTCATTGATATGCGCCAAGTACATGACATCAAAATGTCAGCAATCACCAAACGTGGTTTGCAACGTGTAATTGACTATATTTACGAAAAACAAGTTGGTTTGAAGCCACGTGCAAAATCATTTATTGAGCAAATGCATTCGTGGCAAAATACGTTAGTTAATTTTAGAAGGAATAAGTAATCATGAAAAAAATTTTGGTTTTGCATACCGGTGGTACAATTTCTATGCATGAAGATGCTGATGGCGATGTCGAAACAGGAGATGAAAATCCTTTAGTTCAAGCAAAGGTTACCTTTCCAAATATCGAACTAGAAGTTGAGAACATTTTTAATTTACCAAGTGAACATATTGGTCCGTCTCATATGCTACAATTGCAAAAACGTATCTCTGAAGCCAAAAATGATTTTGATGGTGTGGTCATTACTCATGGTACTGATACCTTGGAAGAGACAGCATTCTTTCTGGATAGCACATTAAAAGTTTCGTTTCCTATTGTTATAACGGGAGCAATGCGTTCATCCAATGAACTTGGTTCAGATGGTTTGTACAATTATCAATCTGCGCTACGTGTAGCGGCAGATGATACATCCAAAAACCGTGGTGTGATAGTTGTGATGAATGATGAAATACATGCCGCTCGATTTGTAACTAAAACACACACTACTAATGTGGCAACGTTTGCGTCACCACTTAGTGGCACGATGGGGCTACTAACGAAACGACAAATTATTTACTTTTATGACCTGCCACAACGAGAAGTATTACCAGATGTGGATATTAACAAAAATATCCCTGTTTTAAAGGCGTACGCTGGCATGGATGGCCAATTATTGAAAATTTTGGCTGATGCTAATATTGACGGCATTATTATTGAAGCACTTGGTGCTGGTAATTTATCTCGCGAAGCAGCTCGCGGAGTAGCATATTTATTAGCGAAAAATACGCCAGTGGTCATTGTGTCAAGAAGCTTCAATGGTGTTGCTGCACCAGTATATGATTATTTAGGTGGCGGCGTTCAATTAGAGAAATCTGGAGCAATCTTTGCGTCCAGCATTAATGGGCCTAAAGCGCGACTAAAGCTATTAATCGGACTATCAAACAACTTAAGTAAAGAACATCTAGAAACGTATTTACATGGTATTTAACTCACTATGAGAAGAATCTATTTCGTGCGTCATAGCATTCGTGATGATAAAATTAAAGACGATTATTCGGCACCATTAACGATAGAAGGAAAGCAGTTGGCCCATGATTTGGTGGGTTATTTTGTAGACAAAAATATTAAGGCTATCTATTCATCACCTTATCAGCGTGCGTTGCAGACTATTGAACCAACAGCAACTACACTGGGTATAGAAATTAATTTGAATGCTGCATTGCGCGAACGGCAAACTAATGACCAAATAGATTGGCAAAATCATTTAGAAAAGCTGTGGCAAAATTTTTATTTTAAAACCGCTGGGGAAGAATCTTTAGCAACTGTGCAACAAAGAATGAAAACAGCTTTTTATCAAATTATTGATGAATCTTCTGGTGAAATAATTATTACAAGTCATGGGACGGCATTAAGCTTATTGTTCCATTACTTAACAAGTGGTTATTTCAATTTTATAGACTGGCAAAAAATGGAAATGCCGGATGTATATATTGGCCTATTTGATGAAAATAATCAATGCATCAGTTTAACAAAAGAGGCGTATTAACTTTAATAGTTAATACGCCTCTTTTTAATGTCATTTAAAGATATTTGTATAGATTGCTTCTACAGCACTATCAGATAAGTCGGGCTGAATTCCTAACATAATCGAAATTTCGCTCGCTCCTTGGTTAACCATTTGTAGACTGATATTACGCTCCTTCAGGGGCGCGACAATCTCCGTCAAGGCACCAACACGATTACGCATTCCTTCACCAACAACCATTATAATACCGTAGCTTGGAATCCACTTTAATGTATCAGGTTTAATTTCAGCAGCAATATCGCTTAACATGTTATCAACTTGCTCTTGCGTTAACATTGTTTTATCAAAAATAATTGTCAAATCATCAATACCAGAAGGCATATGTTCGTAAGAAATATTGTGACGCTTCAAAATCTCAAGAATACGAAGGGTAAAACCAACTTGTTTATTCAATAAGTACCGATGTAAGTATAGGGCAGCAAAGCGGTTGGAGTTGGCAATACCAGTTACAGGACGTGTTTGCTGAACCTCTGTAGGTGGTACGATAAATGTTCCAGGGGCATCGGGATCATTGGTATTTTTGATGTTTATACGAATACCACCTTGAATGGCTGGAATAATGGCTTCATCATGGAATACAGCAAAACCAGCATAAGATAACTCGCGCATCTCATCGTATGTCATTTGTTGGATAGCTGCTGGATGTTCGACAATTGAAGGATTAACAGCATAGATAGCACTGACATCGGTAAAGTTTTCATATAAATCAGCTCGTAGTCCGCGTGCCATAATAGCACCAGTTATGTCTGAACCACCACGTGAAAATGTAGCCATGTCGCCATTCTTAGTGTAGCCAAAGAAGCCAGGGACAATGAGTCGTTCAGAAGTTGACAGGTCTAACTCGCCGATTGTGGTATAAGAAGCGGCATCAAATGTTGCTGATCGCGCATTATCATCCACGACCAATCCAATCTCTTTAGGATCCACAAAACGAGCTGGCATACCTAAATGGTTAAAGACTTTAGCAATCAATTGCGCATTTAAATATTCGCCGTGAGCAGCGAATGCTGCATATAAATAATCAAATGATCGGTAATGTTTTCTTGCTAGATGTTCAATTTGTTCATCGAGGTCAGCTAGTTCATAATCTGGTAACTCAAAGTATTCACCAATAGAGTGATAGCGATGTTTAATCGTTTCAATAATTTCAGTGGTATCTTCGTCTGCAAGCGTAGCTTGCGCGTATGATATCAATAAATCGGTCACCTTCCGATCATCTTTGAATCGTTTACCAGGTGCTGAGACAACAACAACTTTTCGATCATCATCAGCACGAATGATATCGTAGACACGTTGCAGTTGTTGACCGTTAGCTAGTGAAGAACCACCAAATTTTGTAACTTTCATAATATGTAAGTGCTGGTAAGCACATATTCTCCTAATTATTTTTTGTAATTTGTAAACCAGTATAATCTGGTTCTAGTAATAATAGTTTTCCTGGCAAAGCCATGTTTGTCAGCACTTTTAATAACTTAGTTGCATTATCCTTTGATACGAGAGTGATAACAGTCGGACCCGCACCAGAAAGATAGGTGCCGATGATTTCTAGTTGATGGGCAGTATCACGAATAATTTTTAGGTGTGGTGCTAAATGAGCACGAGCCTGTTCATGAAATTGGTCCTTTTCAATTAAAACACGAGCTGTATTGAAATCACCGGCGTTCAATGCTGCGGTTAAAGTATTACTGATAGCGCTGGCAGCAACACTATCTTTAAATGTCATCTTAGCAGGCAACGCATTACGTGCTTCAGTTGTGAGCAGTTCGTAATTCGGAATGAAGGTGATGAAATTAATGTCTTTTGGTAAACTCAATGGTGCATGATAGACCTGCTCGCCATCGTAAAAGGCTGCTACACTACCTCCAAGTAACGCAGGAGCAACATTATCTGGATGACCTTCTAAAGCCGTCGCTTGCTTCAATAAAGCGTCATTATTCAATCGCATATCAGCCAGAACATTGGCCATTGCTAGACCAGCCAACAGCGCAGAAGATGATGAACCCAGTCCGCGTGCAAGTGGAATATCAGATTTTACAACAATACGATGAGGTGTCAAGTTTGGGGCTAATAAGAGTGCTGTTTTGACGATGAAGTTGTTAACATCACTGGGCATATTTGCACCGTAATCATGAATCACTTGCCATTCGGAGGTTTCTTCATACACTTCTAAGGTTAAGTATAGTTTTAAGGCCACACCAAGAGAATCAAAGCCAGGGCCAATATTGGCGCTAGTAGCTGGTACAGTTATTTTAATCATGAGAAAATTTTATACTCCGCCGCTAAATTAATGCCATCAGCATTTCGGATTGTTGTACGAATAACATTGAGCTGCGCATCAGAGGCAGCGTGTGTCAGAGCAACTAATCGAGCAAAACCATTTTTTGCTGGGGTTTGCTTTAAATCAGTAAAACTTATTTTTGCGGAAGCAAACATACCGGTTACGGAATACATTGCTCCTGGCGTGTCAGCTACTTCTACAACAATAAAACGTCTTGCCACGCGCTGTGAAGGTTTAGCCAAATCTAGATCTTGGTTAAAAGTATTAAATGGTCTTCCTGGCGTATTCAGCGCTAGATTGGTAGCGACATTGGTTAAATCACTTAATACCGAATTAGCAGTAGGCATTTCACCAGCGCCTGGTCCATATAGCATCACTTCACCAACTGACTCACCATTAACTAAAACGGCATTGTTTTCATTGTTAACGGTCGCTAAGGGATGGTTAAACGAAACAAGGTGAGGGGAAACCTCAATACTGAGTGCATTACCAACTCTTTGGGCAACACCAAGCAATTTGATTGCGTAGCCAAAACCGTGCGCATCGTTGATATCTGAATCCGTTAAGTCGGCAATACCAGTAATAGTTACGTCATCCATAACAGGTTGCACACCAAACGAAAAGTTAGACAAAATAATTAACTTGTATGCTGCATCAAAACCTTCCACGTCATTTGTGGGATCAGATTCAGCAAAACCTTTGTCTTGAGCTAATTTAAGGGCTTCTGCATACGTTAAACCATTTGTAGCCATTTGCGTTAGAATAAAGTTACTTGTGCCGTTAATGATACCGGCGACACGTGAAATTTCATCTGCCGTAAAACTGCTTGAAAGCGTACGCAAGATAGGCACGCCACCGGCAACGGCAGCTTCATAATATAAATCAACACCATTCTGGTTGGCTAATTCAGCTAACTCTTGTCCACGACTTGCGATTAAATCTTTGTTTGCCGTGACAACATGCTTTTTTGCCATAAGTGCGCGTTTGATAATATCGTATGCATAATCAATTCCACCCATGACTTCTACTACAATTTGTATTTCGTCATTGCCTAAAATATCCTCAGGATTATCAGTGATTGGAAAATCTTGTGTAAAACCTGTGCGCGGTTTATTAAGATTATGTACGACGGCATGACGTACGACCAAATGAGATCCCGTGCGTTGGGTAATTTGATTAGCGTTTTGTTGTAAAATTTTTACGACACCACTTCCAACTGTGCCGAGACCAAAAAGACCGATGCCTATTTCCATGTG